>JAHEIW010000214.1 GCA_024639185.1 Deltaproteobacteria bacterium
ACGGCCTCGAAACGGTGGTATTGCGCTATTTTAATGTTTACGGTCCGCGGCAGAACCCCGCTTCACCTTATTCAGGCGTGATTTCCATTTTTATGACCAAAGCGCTGTTGAATGAAGCCGCCTTTATATATGGCGATGGACAACAGAGCAGGGACTTTATTTATGTTGCCGATGTGGTCAAAGCCAATCTGCTGGCTGCCACTGCCCAGAGCGCCTGCGGACAGGTTATCAATATTGGCTCGGGGCACGCGGTTCAAATCAACGATTTGTGGCAGGCCATTTGTGCCATCTGCGGTCGAAATATCACGCCAGCGTATGAGCCCAAGAGGCCGGGAGACATCAGCGAATCTTTGGCCGACATCGAGCGGGCCAAGACCCTACTGGATTTTAATTGCGAGGTTCCTCTTGAGACCGGACTAAAATCGACCTTTGAGTGGTACCGCAAGAATCAGAGGACGGAGATCAGAGGTCAGAAGTCAGATTCTTATTGATCGGATAACCAAAGACAAATAACAGAGGTCAGAAGTCAGAAGTCAGAAGACGGAGAAAAATAAGCTTTAGGGAGTCGGCAATAAGGCGGAGGACACAAAAAGATGGGTATCAGGCTTCTGGTCACTGGCTCTGGCCAGAAGCAAGAGGCGAGAAGCCAGTAGCCAAAACGCTGTCACCCCAACACTGATAACGGATATCTGAAATTTGAAGAACGGAGAATTATATGGAAATGGATTACCAGAACGTACTCGTCACCGGTGCGGCCGGCTTTATCGGATACCATTTGGCCGAACGGCTGTTGGAAGATGGTTGCCGGGTTGTGGGCCTCGACAATCTGAATCCGTATTATGATGTTACCCTTAAAGAAGCCCGGCTTGAACGACTTCAAAAAAAGCCGAATTTTACCTATGTGCAAATGGATCTGGCCGAGCATAAACAGCTGCTTGACCTTTTTGCCCGCAGCGGGTTTGATGTTGTCGTCAATTTGGCCGCCCAGGCCGGGGTGCGTTATTCACTTGAAAACCCGCATGCCTACGTGGATTCAAACCTGGTGGGATTTGTCAATCTGCTTGAATGTTGTCGGCACCATGCGGTGCAGCATCTGGTTTTCGCATCTTCCAGCTCGGTTTACGGTGCCAACACCGCCATGCCATTTTCGGTGCATCATAATGTCGATCATCCGGTCTCGTTGTATGCGGCCACTAAAAAAGCCAATGAGTTGATGGCGCACACATACAGCCATCTGTATCAACTACCCTGTACCGGTCTGCGGTTTTTTACGGTTTATGGCCCCTGGGGCCGACCGGATATGGCCCTCTTTCTGTTTACGCGGGCCATACTGAAAAACAGGCCGATTCAGGTGTTCAATCACGGCAAGATGCAACGTGATTTTACCTATATCGACGACATTATCGAAGGGGTAATTCGGGTCATGGGTCGGCTTCCGGCAGCCAATCCGGACTGGAGCGGAGACGCACCGGATCCGGGCACATCATATGCGCCCTATAAAATCTATAACATCGGCAACAATAACCCGGTGGAGCTTATCAAGTTCATCGAAGTGATTGAAACCGCCCTGGGCAAGCAGGCCACCAAGCAGTTTATGGATCTACAACCGGGGGATGTCGTGGCGACGTATGCCGATGTGGATGATCTGATGCAGGATGTCGGATTTAAACCGGCAACACCCATCGAAGTTGGCATTGGACGCTTTGTTGAGTGGTACCGGCAGTTTTACAATGTTTTGTAATGTATAATAAAAATATAATAATATTAATAAAGAATTAAAGAAATATATTTTATAAGATATAAATTTTTTATTAATAAAATATTAAATTAAAATATTAATAATTTAAATAAAACGCTAAAAGCCCTCTGTGAATGGGCTTTTTTCATTTTTGACGACCTGACCAAATAAAAGGGCTATCTGAAGAGCAGATAGCCCAGGTCATTGCTGGTACGCCCGGCTGGATTCGAACCAGCGGCTTTCAGCTCCGGAGGCTGACGCTCTATCCACTGAGCTACGGGCGCCTCTCGAGGACTTTGATAACCATTCCCTTTTGCCCAATTTCTGTGTCAGACTCAAATTTTAATCCTCGACATACTTTAAGTATGCCTCCGGTATAAAATTTGATTCTTCCTTGAACTTGAACAAAATTGAACGCTTCTCAAAGCCCTCAAAGTTAGTGAGATATACTCAACTTCTAGTAAATATTATTATGAACTTCTCATGAATTTTCGTGCAAAATCCTGTTTATTATTTTAAAGACTAAATGATCCCTTTGCCGGAGTCAAGATCAATTCGATAGCTGCCGGCTAGTTCTTTTTTAGGGATTTGAGAAGGCCTTTTTCGATGGCTTCTTTGGCTTCACCGACCACGTACAAAGAGCCCGCAATGCAGACGGCGTCATCGGGACCTGCGGTCTGGATGGCATGCTGTGCCGCTGCGGCAACATCGGGTATGATGCATACATCGTCTATTGTCTTTTTAGCGATGGCATACAGTTTTTCCGGTGCCAGAGCCCGTTGCGCCCGGGCGCGGGTGACGACGGCCCGGTAACATTGCGGTAGCAAACTGTTGAGCATCGATGCATAGGGTTTGTCGTCCAATATCCCAATGACCAGCGTTAGACGTCGTCCGGCCAGGTTTTCGGTTAGGTATTTGGCCAGTTTGCGCGCCGCTATCAAATTGTGGGCCCCATCCAGTATGACCAGAGGATGCTCGCAGACAATTTCCAGCCTTCCGGGCCAGCGCGTATGGGCCAGCCCCTGTTCAATACTTGCCTTTGAAATTGAGGCGCCATCCCGGATCAACAATTCGCCGGCGGCCAGGGCAAGAGCCGCATTCTGGACCTGATAGCGTCCCAACAGGGGCGTTTGTAAGTGGCGCCAGCTGTTTTCGATTCCGGCATATGAAAATTGTCCGGATTGATTTTGTCTGACCTTAAAATCTTTCCCCAGCATAAACAGGGGGGCCTTTTTTTTGCGGGCAACCTGCTGCACAACTGATCGAACCTGTTTTTGTTTCACGCCGGTGACCACCGGCGTTGCCTGTTTGATGATGCCGGCTTTTTCGCGGGCAATCTGCGCCAGGGTGTTACCCAGATAATCGCGATGTTCCAGGGATACATTTGTGATAATGGAAACTGCCGGTTGAACCACATTGGTGGCATCATAGCGGCCCCCCATTCCGGTTTCGATCACGGCCCAGTCAACCTGCTGTCGACCGAAAGCGTATAGCGCCATGGCGGTGGCAAACTCAAAAAACGTCGGACTGCGGTCTCCGTGATGGACGCGCTTGATCGCATGATAGGATTTAACGACGTCGTTGTTTGATATCTGACGGTTATTAATGAGAATGCGTTCATTAAAACGAACCAGGTGCGGCGAAGTGTACAGACCGACCTTATATCCGGATTTAATTAGTATAGAGGCCAATGCTGCCGCTACCGAACCTTTGCCGTTGGTCCCCGCCACATGAACACAGGCATACTTCAGGTGGGGATTTCCAAGGCCATCGAGTAACTGTTGAATCGTTTCCAGGCCGAGGATGATCCCGAATCTTCTCAGACCGTACATGGTCTTCAAACAGCGATTATACGTATCTTTTGGTGTCATCGCGATAAAAAAACCCGACAGAAACGGTTTCTGTCGGGTTTCCCATTTGTTTGAGTTAGGCCCTATCGTCTGCGGTATTTGGCAGCACGGGCAGCGGCCAGTCTTTCCCTTCGCAGCGCTTCACGCATTTTGCGACGTCGGTATTCACTCGGCTTCTCATAGTTCTTCTTTAGCTTGAGCCGTTTGAACAGGCCATCATTTTGAATCTTCTTTTTCAGGATCCGCATGGCCTTTTCGACATCGTTGTCGATGACCCTGACTTCAATGTCCTTCAAATTCCTCGCCTCCTTTTATGTGTCGATTTTATTGGTAAGCTCTTGAAATTGTCTGTTTTCCAATAATTTAGATTAAACGATTTTTTATATAGTGAATCCTATCATTTGGCAAGAGAAAATTCACGATTTTATACTAAATTTTATATCATTATCTGCAGAATGCAACTTTTTAGCCTAAAAGCCCGCCAATATTGTCTTGACACGAGCCGAACCTTCCGCCATACTCTGCCGTCAAAAAATATAGAAGCTATCTCAAAAATGCATCTAATAAAGTCAGAAATTACCAAAACACGAACGATTAACACATAAAAGGAGGACAGCACATGCGATTGATCTTATTGGGCGGGCCCGGAGCAGGTAAGGGCACCCAGGCGAACTTTGTTAAAAACCAATACCAAATTCCTCAAATTTCGACCGGTGACATGTTGCGAGCCGCTGTGAAAGAAGGCAGCCAGATGGGTCTGAAAGCCAAAGAATACATGGATGCCGGCGGACTCGTACCGGATGAAGTCATCATCGGCCTGGTCAAAGAGCGCATTACCCAGCCGGACTGTGAAAATGGTTTTTTATTTGATGGGTTTCCGCGCACCATCCCGCAGGCAGATGCCATGAAAGAAGCCGGTGTGCCGATTGAGGCGGTTGTGGACATAGATGTGCCGGATGAGGAAATCATCAAACGCATGAGCGGTCGACGGGTCCACCTGGCCAGCGGGCGAACCTATCACGTGGTTTTCAACCCGCCGCGAGAAGCCGACAAAGACGATGAAACCGGTGAACCGTTAATTCAACGCGACGACGACCAGGAAGAAACGGTAAAAAAACGCCTGGATGTCTATCACGCCCAGACAGAGCCGTTAATTGATTATTATAAAAATTGGGAAAAGTCCGGTGAACCGGCTGCGCCGAAATATTTTCGTATCGAAGGCGTCGGCAAGGTTGAAGAAATACGGGGTCAGATTTTTAAAGCGCTGGACGCTTTGAAGTAATCATTTTCAATAGGTTTCAGGTGTCCCGCCTTCGCCTACAGGCTATGACGGACAAGCAGTGTTCAGGTGTCAGAATAAATTGAGCTGAAATCCGACCGATTCCAATGTTCAACCTGACACCCGAAACCTTAAACCAATAAAATAGCGATTGAAATTCGTTATTCTTCCTCAGTTGACCCTTGATTTTGAATCAATTCGCTGACGAGTTTGACGGCTTCCGCCCGCGTCATCTCACGCCGTGACAACCGCTCTTCTTCCATGCGATCTATAATCTTTTTAAAAAGCGGTGACGGATTTAGTCCAAACTCTGCAATC
>JAHEIW010000215.1 GCA_024639185.1 Deltaproteobacteria bacterium
TCTCCACCTTGAGGGGGTGATAAATCGGTTGCATACGATTCGGGGGCTGAATGCCTGGTCGCCGATACATTGGGCAGGCATTTATGCCATGACACTTAGATTGCGGCCGATCCGGGAGGAAGGCTGGGCCGTTGCCAGGGCTGCTCTGCGGACTTTTTGCATTTTACGAACGGTTGCTTCGGGGCTGCTTTCTCTGGACGTATCGATTTTGACCTCGCCCCCGACGGCATACATTTTCCCGTCCGGAGCGCGAGCGTACTCATAGCTGGCACCGCCAACGACTACATCCGAACCGGCGGCCATGTGGGCATTTTCATGGGCCTTGACATCCTGATCTACCTTTTTCAGTTTTTCGACCTCACGCTTTTCTTCCTGGCTGAGGTCTTTTTCATCCTTGATGCCGGCATCGCTGCTTGAATTTTCACCGAAGCGTTCACGCGCCTGATCTGAAATCTGAACCTGATCTTTTTGTTCATGCCCGTGCTGCGCATCTTGCGGCATTGCATTCACGGGATGCGGCTCGCAATTCGAATGCTCACATGCGGTTGATGAAAAACTATTGTCGATAGCTGAGATCATAAATATGCCCTGAAAAATAGGTATCCATAAGAGTATCGGCATGTTAAAGTCCTGACTTTAGTCATTTCATTCTTTCAGCAAGTCTGCTTGCATGATGGCTATCTGGTGCGCTCTTGCACTTTCTTAAAAAAAAGGATAAACTATTGTAATATAAGCTAATAGATATAGTTTGATTTGAAACAGGTGTTGACAGTTAGATTGGGCTTGAATAATTTGCTGGAGGGACCATGCCGAAGAAACCGACGATTAAAACTGCGCTGCCGGGGCCGCGTGCTAAAAAGCTAATTAAACTGGATAAATCCTTTGTTTCTCCTTCTTACACCCGTGTTTACCCGCTGGTGGTTGATCAGGCCGAAGGTCTGTGGGTACATGACGTCGACGGAAATACTTTTCTTGACTTCACTGCGGGTATTGCCGTGAATGCCACCGGCCACTGCCATCCGCATGTGGTCAAGGCCATTCAGCGTCAGGCCGAACAGCTGCTGCACATGTCCGGGACGGATTTTTACTATACGCCTCAGATTCAGCTGGCCGAGAAAATGGCCTCGATTGTTCCCGGCAATGGTCCCAAACGGGTGTATTTTGGCAACTCGGGGGCCGAGGCCGTCGAGGCGGCTTTCAAACTGGCGCGCTGGCACACAAAACGTGAGCTGAATATCGCATTTTTCGGGGCCTTTCATGGACGTACCATGGGCGCCCTGTCGTTGACAGCCAGTAAAACCGTTCAAAAAAAGCATTATAATCCACTCGTGCCAGGTATTACGCACATACCTTATGCCTACTGTTATCGCTGTGCCTATAATTTGTGCTACCCTGATTGCGATCTGTTCTGTGTGAAATGGATAGAGGATACGCTTTTTCGCACGACAGTTCCGCCTGAAGAGGTGGCGGCCATCTTTATTGAGCCCATTCAGGGGGAAGGCGGCTACATCGTACCGCCGCCGGGGTTCCATAAGGAAATGTATCGCATCGCCAAAAAGTACGGTATCCTCTATGTGGCCGATGAAGTCCAATCCGGTATGGGGCGCACCGGCAAAATGTTTGCCATTGAACATTTCAAGGCCAAAGCCGATATCATGGCCGTTGCCAAGGGGATTGCCTCCGGGATGCCGCTTGGCGCCATGGTGGCACCCGCCAAAATTATGAATTGGGAAGCCGGCTCGCATGCATCCACCTTCGGCGGTAATCCGCTATCATGCCAGGCAGCCATGGCGACCATTGAACTGCTGGAGAAGAATTTAATGAAAAATGCAACGGTTCAAGGAAAACGCCTTATGAAAGGACTGCGAGAACTCCAGAAGACATACGAATGTATGGGCGATGTCCGCGGTAAAGGTCTGATGGTGGGCGTCGAATTCGTCAAGGATCGCGAAACCAAGAAACCGGCCACCAAATGGCGGCCGGCCATTATTCGCAAAGCTTTTGAAAAGGGCTTGCTGATCTTAGGCTGCGGCGAAAACAGCATCCGGTTTTGCCCGGCGCTAACGGTATCGGCCAAGGAAATCGATCTGGGTCTGACGATTTTTGAAGAGGCGGTCAGGGAAGTCGCTGGCTAGTCAAAAGCTATCTTTAAAACAGCATCTCACGCCCAATGGCTTCGTTGCGATTCGGTTTGTAAACCTCACGTACTCCGTGTACGCTCTGCTTAAAAACCAAATCGACGCCTTGCCCTTGAACGTGATTTACTATTTTAAAGATAGCTTTTACTTTATGGTTCAAATAATCTCTATCATCTAAAACGTTCATTCGTTATGCTCATTCTATATTATTTACTTAATACCTGAAGGGCAGCTCACCGCCACTATCGCTTTTGTAACGAGACACAATTGGAAAACAACCGGGGACGAGGACGAGTACGATAAAGAAAGGGCGGGGTTTAGCCCCGCCCTTTCGATTTAGATTCCAGGCGGGCGGGGATAAACCCCGCCCCTACATTTTATGATTGCTATGGCCGCCGCCGGCAGCCAGCCGCCAGTAGCAAGAAGCGTTATGGTTGATTGAATAAACCCGACCCGAGCCACCGATCAATTGCTTCAGCAACACCGCTATCATTGTTGGAGGCTACCGTTGGGAAGCGGCCGGTTAAATCCGGCGGCGCATTGCGGACCACAAAGCTGCATCCCGCCCAATCGAGCAGGTCCAGGTCATTATAATCGTTGCCAATTGAAAGCGCCTGATTGGCGTTCAGGCCAAATTTTCCCGCAAGCCATTCGGCTGCAAGGCTTTTCGATACCGTTGGCGGAAAGATCTCAATCCAGGTGGAACAACCGTCCAGAGGCGAAGTCGTATGGATGATGTTAAAATCCGGCATAGCCTTCCGAAGCGTTTGAATTAAGGGGCGCGCATCTCCGGGTGGAACGACGGCGAGCAGCTGGGTTGCCCTGTCAAAGCCATCATGTTTGCGATCCAACGGTTTTGCAAATTGACGATAGATGTCGATGCGCCTGTTGAAATCCGCATTATCGGCTGTAGATTCAAAATAGCAGAAGGCATGGTTATCCGGGATCGGACGGTGAACCATAAAATCAAGCCTGTTTGCCTGCAGGATTTGAATCGCCTGACGCACCTGATGCGCCTCCATACCGGTTTTGCGAATGATCATGCCGTCGGCATGCCGATTGATGCCGGCACCGCTGGAAAATATCAGAAAATCCACCGGCAGGTTTGAAATGGGTAAGGTATTAATCGAATAGAGCGATCGGCCGGTCGCAATTGCCCTGGCAATTCCAAGCTCACCAAGCTTTTGTAAAGCCCCCAGGTCGTCATTTGAAAAACTGCGGTCCGTTCTCAGCAAGGTCCCGTCAAAATCACAAACGAACAGCCCGATCGGGCTTTGACCGTTATGCCAGTCTGATCGAGGGATTTCACTGCAAATGCTCATACCGATAAATACTCATTTTTTGCCGTTATTCATGTTTATTCATTTTTACGACCCATCTAATTCACAAATGATAGGGTTAAGGCCTTAGCGTGTCAAATAAAAACAATCCATCCTGTTTTTTATTTCGACAACGAGATTCTGTTTAATTTTCATTATTTTTAAAAATAATTTTAAAAACCATGCGTTCAACGCAGCCATTGGGTATTAGATGCATTTTGGGAATCGTTTTTGTGTTGGATTTTCCAACACCAATTATTACCTAAAGCTATCGGTGTAAAGTGACGATATATAAATTACATGGAAATCAGTATGTTTATGGATTTCATGGCTCTGAGCGCAGACAAGGTCTGATTTCATATTTGCAGCTAAGGGCCAACATAAACAATACGACGACAGCACGGCGAAATTTACATATTGATCGGAGGTTGCGTTTTGGCAATGGAAAAGGAGACAATCATATATTTTGAGCAACTGGGGTTTGGGTGGGTTCTTGATAACATGATGTTAAAGGATATAAAGCTCAATACAATCAGAGATGAACTGATCACCGATACATCATTGATTAAAATTATTGAAAACATGTTAGCCGAAAACCCGAACTTTTAAACGCCATAGCGACAAATTGGAAGATTCGATTCAAACGGTCTTGTTATTTGCATAATCATGAACTAACCTTTCCGCAGGCCTTATGAGCCTGAATTTCAGATATCACCGCTTGTCAATATTTCATAAATCCTTAATTTTTGTGGATCTGATCCGTTTTAAACACTATAATAAAGGTTCGGTATTTGCCGACTGTCCATCCAGTTGACTCCGGTTTGATCTAAAATGCAGGCGGCTGCAACGGGTTAGCAGCTGGCGACAATAAGACTGTGGAGCAAATGGTCTATCTCATTTGAAGCTGAATTGGGGAATCATACATGGCCAAAGCAGAACAGGAAAATATAACCTATCGCGGACTGGTACAATCCGACGACGGGATCATCACCCGGATACTGAATTCAAACGCCCGGGCAATAACATTTCAAACAACCTTCGGGCTCAATGATCAGCTGGCTCAGCGGCTTAAAAATCAATCTGAAGACATTGTTTTTAGCGAACGCTCCCGAATTGCGCGGCTGGGTGTCCAGATCAAATGTGAGCCGCCCACAGCCGATGATGTGAAGGGTCAACGGATTACGCTCAAACAGGTTGCTTCTACGGTAATTCCGGGCTATCCCGGGCTGAAGGCACTGCGGGAGTTTATCACCCTGGGGCTGCCAGTGGGACGACTGGTGTTCTGCGATCCGGATGCGCTTCTGACCTCTGATGAAGTATTGGAAGCCATCGAACGCTCACAGCTCAAATTACCGGCTTCTACCACGATTTCGGCCGACGGCAGTATTGTCATTGCACCCCATAAGGCCATTTGCGAACTAAAACAACCCCTGGACCAGGAAACGCTGGGCCGCATATTGCTGCGCGAAGACGGGCGGGAGCTGTTAAACCGCTACCAGGTGCGCAAGCCGTTACCGGCATTGAATATTGCTCCGGGTAAAGGCGCGGTGACGACCTGCTCCATGTATCTCAATGAGCACTATGTCGTTTTGCAAAGCGGTTTTGAACTGGGGCGGAATTTACCGGCCACGGTTCTGGATCCCATCAAGACCCGCGGCATCCGAATCTATCTTGAAATCGTCAACCACACCCGGCATCCCATTGTTA
>JAHEIW010000216.1 GCA_024639185.1 Deltaproteobacteria bacterium
TTGCCAGACGAGTTCGGTAACGACATTTTTCATATGACAGAAGGCCACAATGTGACGGTTTGTCTGGATATGGAAACCTTTAAGAAAAGAGACATTCCCGATTGGTTGCGACAACGCCTTGAAGTGCAGCTCCATGCGGATTGAATCAACTTTAACCATTAGCGATTTACAAAAATACAGGAATTGCTGATTCCTGATACCTGAACACTGCTTGCCGCGCCATAGCTTTAGCGAAGGCGGGGCACCTGCTTGTCCTCTGCAGCCTTGAAGGCGAAGGAGGGAAACTTTCTATTTGATGATCAAGTCCATGGATCGGTCGGACAATGACTCACAGCCGGTAGCGGTCACGACCACCGTATGGCCAAAGCAGATGGCATGATTGCTGATGCTGTCCATCAGGATCATATGCAGGAAGAACACCATATTCGGTTGCGCAATCACCGGATTGGCATGGTAAAACATCGGCCAGTCCATCCAGTTGGGCGCAAACGTCGTTCCCAGGCTGTAGCCGGTTGCGTTTAAACGGTGTTCTCGCATACCGGCGGCGTCGCAAGCGGTTGCATACGCATCAAATACCTCCCCGATGGGGCTTCCGGGCCGAAGAGCTGCTTTGCACGCCTGCATGGCATCCATGCATACTTTGTGCATCTCCTGATGCCGAGAAGTGGCATTGCCGATGGGAATCGTGCGCATCATGGCAGCATGGTAATGCCGATAAGCAGCGGCCCATTCAAGCGTCAATTGATCTTGGGCATCGAGTTTGCGACGACCGGATTTATAACGACATAGCAGTGCATCTTTTCCCGAGCCGATAATAAATTCATTGCCCGGATAATCACCCCCTCCGGAAAAGATGATCCCCTGCATTGCTGCCAAAATATCACCTTCATCGGCTCCGGCACTTGCAAGGCGGTAGGCTTCATCGTAAGCGTGATCTGCCAGCTCAGCGGCTTTTCGGACGTAGACCATCTCCGCTTCGCTTTTTACAACTCGCAATTGACTCACCAGATCTGAAGCATCTTCGAGCGTGCAAAAACCCTGCAAGGCATTTTCCAGTAATTTTCCATTTTTGGCGGTTAATCCATAGGCGTCGTACTCAACCCCCAGACGTTTTTCCTTGCATTCAAATTCGTTCAGAATTTCCTTTAACTGATCCGCAGGATCCGCATCTGCGCTGTCAACCCAGATGCGAATGTCTTCAATAATTGAGGTATGACGCGCCTGTCTCAGATCCGGTGAACGGGTTAAAAGCATAAAATGCCCGTTGGTACCCAGATACAGACACTGGAAAAAAACATAGCCAAAACTGTCATAGCCCGTCAGATAGTACATACTTTCCTGGCGAAACATTAAAAGTCCATCCAGCCCCCGCTTTTTCAATTTTTCAATTGCCTGTTCTTTGCGGGTTTTAAATTCTGCGGCATAAAAATGCAGCGCCATGATATCCTCCTTTGAATCGTTAAAGATCCGGACCGCAAGTGATGTCTTGATGTAATATGCCATCTAAAATATTGTCAATATCATTCCGGTTTTAAATCTTATAAAATGTAAATTGTCCCAAGAAAATCTTGACCCTTTATTTGGTATACAATATACAAAAACGTTCGTGCAGAGTTGTGCGCTGCGTTTTTCGATAACTTAAAAATTTCACTTCAAAAGTAACAGGACTCTCCATGATCCGTTCTATGAATATTGCCTGGTGGGTACAGCGCTGGGCGGACCTGCATCCGAAGAAATGTGCCATTATTTTCCAAGACGAAACAATCACCTATTTTGAACTGAATCAACGGGCTAACCGGGCCAGTTGTTGGCTGCAGTCGCTGGGAATCGAGAAGGGCGATCGGGTAGCCGCCATGTTAAACAATTGCCCTGAATTCATTGAGCTTTTCCTGGCCAGTGCCCGGCTGGGTGCTATTTTTGTGCCCCTCAATTTTCGGCTGGCGGCTGCAGAACTGGAATATCTTTTAAAGAATTCCCGCCCGCGGCTGTTTGTTTTCGGTCAGGAATTTAGTGATGCCGTGAAAAAACTGGAGGTTGAAGATACCAGACCTTCGGTTTCATTATCATCGGTGGGTCAAAAGTCGGCTGATTCTGCGATTATAGACTACAGCGTTACGTCGGCAACCTTTGACAACCAGAAGCCTTTCTTAACCCGCTCGTTGGGACCGACAGACCCGGAGGAGCCCCAGGTGATCATGTATACCTCAGGCACTACCGGTCGACCCAAAGGGGCTGTGTTGAGCCATCGCAAGACATTTTTTAACTGCCTAAATGCCGATATTTTTTTTAAACTGCACTTTGACGACATCATGCTCGTCATTTTGCCGCTTTTTCATTCCGGCGGCTTATTCATCCAGGCTGCGCCCACCATTTACAAAGGGGCCACCCTGGTCATTCATCCTAAATTTGACCCCGCAAAAGTATATCAGGATATCGAGCGTTATCGTGTTACCAAATTCTTAGGAATTCCAACAGTATATAGAGCGCTTGTTAAAGTCAATTCGGAGGATAGAAGCGATATCTCGTCCTTAAAGGTATGTGCCGGGGGAGGGGAGAAAACCATCCCGGAGCTGTTTGAACAGTGCCGCGAGGCCGGACTGGCGTTTCGCCAGGTGATGGGCCAAACCGAAACCTCGATATTGTTGTGGGCCTCGGAAGAAGATTCATTTAAAAAGCCCGGCACTGTGGGACGGCCGGTCTTTCATGCTGAGGTCAATATAGTGGATAAATACGGCCGTGAAGTGCAACCCGGAGACATCGGCGAGATTGTCGTGCGCGGGTCCATTATGATGAAAGAATACTGGCAGGATCCGGTTCGAACCGAAGAAACCATTCGCAATGGGATGCTGTATACCGGCGATCTGGCCCGCATGGATGCAGACGGCTATTATTTTCTGGTTGACCGTGCCCGGGATATGTATATTACCGGTGGTGAAAATGTCTATCCGGCCGAGGTTGAGCGCATCTTAAGACAGCATCCGGATGTTGAAGATATTGCCGTGGCCGGCGTGCCCGACGAACGCTGGGGCGAAGTCGGGCATGCTTTTGTGATCGCCGCAAAAGATTCCAGCCTGCAAGCCGAAGATCTTTTATCCTATTGCCGGGAGCACATGGCCAAGTTTAAATGTCCCCGCAGCATCACATTCTGTGAAGATTTTCCGCGCACATCCCTTGGCAAGGTGCGCAAAATGGAGCTTATCAATAAAATGAAAAAATTTTAACCGATTTTATATATATAGACTTGATAGGTGACTTAAAAAATGGATCGACAGAAAAAATATCACAACCTTTCAGAGAAGTTCAAAAGTACCGATATGTTGGTATCTGCATTTCACTTATTATGATGACGGGCTATCTTGGAACTTGGTTTCCGAACCATTTCCAATGTTCGTTTTCTTTAATTAATTTACTTCCGGTCATAAAGGGGGCCTCAAAATATTTATCTTTAAGCCAAACATCAATTTTAACCTCATTGCCTTCTGGCGTAAATTTAGTAATGATAATTTTAGCCTCAGACATATAAGGCAAATTTCTTGATAAAAATTCTACAGCTATTTTTTTGGTAACACCGTTATAAAGAAATTGATCCGAAATTAAATCAGCCATTTTCGCCAAATCTTTGTTAAATCTGGCTTGATCATAGTCAGTTATAAATGCTTTTACATCAGTGGGCAACTCCACAGCCCTAAGTGGATTTTTCGGTGGCCTATTCCTCTTAACAGAGGCTGCAACCAAATCAAATAAAGGGCTGTAGTGAATGGAAGTTGGCGGGTGAGGTAGCCCCGGGTTTGATGTTACGGTAATAACGAGGTCAAGTTCCGGAACGACCACAATATATTGCCCTCGCCGTCCCCAGGCCCTGAAACTGCGGCAACCGTCGACTTGTTTCACCCACCATTGATAACCGTACCCAAAGGTGCCGTACAAAGGATGGCTATCAGCCTGTATTTGCTGTTCGGTGGATTGTTTCACCCATTGTTCCGGGACAATCGATTGTCCGTTCCAGTACCCATTATTCAAATAAAGAAAGCCGAATTTTGCCAAATCCCGTGCCGAAAAGCCTAAACCAAATCCGCCAATATGGTATCCCTGTGGGTCTTGCCGCCAAAATCCCGATTGTATGCCCAAAGGTTCGAAAAGGTTTTGTTTGGCAAAATCCAACGTACTGGTCTTTGTCGATTTGGTCAATATGATGGATAGAAGATGGGATATTGATGAGTTGTATTTAAACTTACTCCCCGGATTAGTAACTACAGGAAGTTGAATCGAAAATTTGGCCCAATCTTCAGAAGTATACCAATCCCGCATTACCGGTCCCCGGTCGTTCCAACTAAATCCTGCACTCATCGTTAAAACGTGTTTGAGACGTATCCCCTCTATCCGCGGGTCAAGGTCGTCTGAGGCATATTCAGGGAAAAAATCGATTAGTTTTTGATCCACACTGTCTAAATATTCTTTTTCCAGTGCGATTCCGATCAAGGCAGAGGTAACACTTTTGGTAATAGAATGAACGACCGCAATTTTATAAGGACTTCCCCACGAGTAGTATTTTTCAAAAACCAAATAACCGTTTTTAACAATCAACAAACTAAAAGCATCGGCAAGTCTATTTTGGATAAATTCATCTGCTATCAACAGTTTAGCGGAATCCATACCCTGCTGTTCTGGGCTAGACGTCTTCCAACCGCTGGTGGGCCAGTATTCCCTATTTTTTGGTTGTTCGCAAACTGCATTTTCAGTAAAGAATGCTAAAAAGAAAAAAAGAAGAATACAAAATATTTTATTTTTACAATTCAAATTGAATATTTTCATATTTTCCTCCTTTTTGCGAAAATATGGCCCCACAAAATCTACGATTTCAAAATTTATCACAACTTGTCCCAATGTGAGACATATAGATGAAATCCCAATAATTTAATATCACCCAAGTACTCATATATTGTGAGACTATCTTAACATTTATACAACTCCAGATATCATTAGCAGTTGTTATCGCGTCAAGTAAATCTTTTACCATAAAAAATGGCCTTTTAGCCGGTGCAGACGGCTAAAAGGCCAGTATAGATGTTCAAGATGGTTTATTTGTTTCTT
>JAHEIW010000217.1 GCA_024639185.1 Deltaproteobacteria bacterium
GCCTTGAACCGGATCTCGGCGATTTGCAGAGAGCGCTGCTGGATTTTTACATTTTCTCTGGCGATCTCGAGACGTTCTTCGGAGGTGCGCAGCAAAACATAGGTGCGGGCCACCTCGGCGGTCAACGAGACCAGAACATCGTCGTAGCTGGCGATGGCGGTTTCCAGATTGGCCACACCTGACTCCACCGCTCGCCGGAATTTGCCCCAGATGTCCAGTTCCCAGGCCACATCGAACCCCACATCATATTGCCAGAAGGAATCGTCAATTGGCCGACTATTGGCAGAATGTTCGCTGATGCGATTATAATTGGCGCCGCCTCTGCCCTGTTGCTGCTGGGGATAGACATTGCCGACCACCACCCCCAGCTGGGCCCGGGCCTGATGGATGCGAATGCCGGAAATTTGCAACGGCAGGTTCTGCTGGTAGGCGCTTTCAACCAATGTGGCGAGCACCGGATCATTGAATACCGTCCACCACTCCCGGTAATCGGCGGGTTCGGTCTTAATTTCCGGCTCGCGGGCCTCCAGCCATTCAGTCTGCACCGGCGCTTCGGGTTTGACAAAATCCGGCCCGACCATGGTGCAGCCGCTCAGCCACACAGCAGCAAGCACGCCGAACGCTGCCGGTTTAAACATTGCCGCACCCCACACAAAAGAAGCTTCTTTATGGAATAATTTCAGTAGCATAACGATAACCTTTTAGCGATGGATGAATCGCTTTCTGTGGATTTAAATCCGTCAACTGATACTCGGCCTTAAAACACAAGCTAAACCATGATTTATGCTGTTCGCAACCTTAAAAACCAATGGAGTGCGCCTGACATTTTTCAAACCTGTATCGGATGGATTGCTCGAACTATGCACTGGTGGCAAGAACGCGTGCGCCGGATTCTATCATGGCGCCTTTACCCGGAAAAACACCGAATAGATCACCGGCGCGACCGCCAGGGTGAGCACGGTGCCGGCCGCCAGGCCGAAAGCAAGGATGATTGCCAGTGAATAAAACAGCGCATCCCGGGATATGATCAGGGGCATCACGCCCAAAATGGTGGTGATCGTGGTCATAACAATCGGGCGGAAGCGCGATACGGCTGCCATGATGACGGCATCATAGGGCTCGCGGCCAGCGTCCCTTTCTGAATCGATCTTGTCGATCAGCACGATGCCGTTGTTGATAATCACCCCGGCCAGGCTGAGCAGCCCCAGCATGCCGAAGAAATCAAAGGGCGCCCGCATGACATGCAGCCCGATAAAGCCGCCGACAAAAGCCAGCGGAATGGTGATCAAAATGATCAGCGGCCGCCGAATCGAATTGAACTGCCACACCAGCAGGACGATAATGCCAAAAAAGCAATGGGGCATCCAGCGGGTGAGTTTTTCCATGACTTCTGCCTGCGATTCCAACTCGCCACCGACCTCCCACCAGCTCTCATCGTTTAATTCCAGTTCGTCGATAAAGGGTTTGGTGGCGGCAAATAGCTCGGGCGCTTTCAGGTATTCATGCTTGGCCTCGATGGTTACGCAGCGCTCCTGGTTGCGCCGGGAGATGCGGCTATAATCCCACTGGCTGCGTATATCCGCAATCTGGGTCAGCGGTACACTGGTTCCGTCTCTGGGAGAGCGCACCATCACATTCCAGAGATCGCTGAGGACCTTGCGCTCTGCCGCCTCCGAGCGGGCAATAACCGGGATGGCAACATCCAGCTCACGATAATCCGTAACTTGAATTCCGTCCATGTGGGATTGCAGAGACAGGGCCGTCTCTTTGGAGGTCACACCGGCTCGGCGCGCCCGGGCCTGGTCCACAATGACGTGGGCTTTGATGACTTTGTTTTCCCAGGTATTGCGCACATCCATTGTGCCTGGCATGACCTTTAAGCGGGCGGCAAGCTGGTTGCCTTTTTCAAAAATGTAGGCAGGATCCTGACCATATATGCGAATTTCCAGAAAGCCGGGCTCCTCTGAACCCATCCACATTTGCTTGACGCGGCCGTTGGCGTCGGGGATATGCTCAACAAAGTACTGCCGCACGCGCTCGACCAGTTCCGGAACCGGATCGGCAGACTCGGTGTTGACGATCACAAAAGCGACATGGGGATCCGGGTCTAAAGGTGATAGGACCAGGAAAAATCTTGGCCCTCCGGTGCCCACATAGGCAATCGTACTGGTGATCCCCGGATTTTTTTCTTTATCCGCCAGCCAGTCGGTTAGTTGCTGAACAGCTGCATCGGTGCTCTGGATGCGGTAGCCGGCGGGCATGTCGACATAAACCAGAAATTGGTTGCGCACACTGGGCCCAAAGAACTCGCGCACCAGCAGGGAAGCGAGGAATCCGCCGAAAACGATGACACCGGCAGCCGCGGCAATAACGATGAACCGCAGATGCAGCATTTTTTTCAAGATGCCAAGATAAATCTGGTAAAAGCGCCCCGAGTATGCATCCATTTCGTTTTCGCCGCTGGCACTGTCGACCGATTGCGAAGTCTGCGAACCCTTCTTCTTCGCAGGTTTGACTTTCATAAACCAGAAGCACATGGCCGGTGTCATGTACATGGACAGAAACCATGAAGACAGCAACAGCAAGATGACCACCATCGGCAAAGAGAAGGCATACTCACCGGTCTGCCCGTCGATCAGTAACATGGGTAAAAAGGCAAAAATGGTGGTCAGCGATGAAGTCAGCAGCGGAATGGCCAGCGTCTTTCCGGTGGCCAGACAGGCCGCATTTCTTTCTTCACCGCGTTCGAGCCGGGACCGTATATCTTCAGCGATGACAATGCCGTTGTCCACCAGCATTCCCAGGGCAATGATCGATGATGCAATCGATACCCGCTCGAGCTCAATGCCGAAAAAGCGCATGCTGATCAGCCCCAGCAGCATGGTCATGGGCACAAAGGACCCCACGATCAGCCCGGTGCGCACCCCTAAAAACAGCATGACGACCACCAGGACAATGACCAGGGTCTGGTAGACGTTGCTGAGCCCGCCGGCTACGGCGGTTTCAACCAGATCCGGCTGGAAGGTGGCGTACTCCAGTTCATAGCCGATGGGAAGGCCTGATTCAAGATCGTCAAGTTTGCGGGTCAAACGCTGACCGAAGTCCACCGCGTTGACACCCGGCGTGATCGATAAGCTGATGACGATGGTGCGTTTGCCGTTGAAATACACCATATCACGGGGTGGGTCTTCGTAGCCGCGATAGACCTGCACGATGTCCTTGAGCTGGATGGTCTGCTGTGTGTCTGTTATGGTAATTTCAACGTTTTCGATGTCTTCGATGCTGCGGAAATTGCCGGTGGGCTCGACAATGACATCCTGTTGGGCGGCATCAAAGGATCCGCCCGGCAATACCACATTCTGTCTGACCAGGGTGTTGATCACCTCTTCACCGGTAATGCCGAACTGCGCCAGCCGGGTGGTCGAAAAATCCATAAAAACCTGCTCCTGGTGAACACCGTAAAGATCGATTTTGCGGACCCCTCTGATTTCATACAGCCTGTCGCGGATATCCCGGGCCACGATGCGCATCTCGGCCATCGAGAACCCATCTGAGACCAGGGCGATGTCGGCAACCGATACCAGCCCGAACTCGTCATTGACAAAGGGGCCGATGGTACCGGCGGGCAGCTGTGGTTTGATATCACTCATCTTGTTGCGGACCCGCTGCCAGACAAAATCAAGATCTTCGACTTCATCGCGGGTTTCAGCATGCAGGATGACCCGGCCGTGTTTCGAATCCGACCACATGTCGTCGATTTCCGGCAAGGTGCGCATCTGGGCTTCAAGCTTGCGGGTGACCAGCTCTTCGATATCGGCCGGTTTCATGCCAGGGAAAAAGGCGGTGACCACGATTTCGCGGATGACAATCGCCGGATCTTCCAGGCGCGGAAAGCTGAAAAACTGACCCAGACCGGCAACGATGATGGTAAATATAATCACCATCGTCAGTCGCTGGGTGCCTAACGAAAAGTTGGTGATGGCGGACATAGCGGGGATCCTTATATGTTATTTCGTGAATTTATTTTGATTGCGCACAATTTCTTTACTATTTTCAACCATCGACTGGGAGTACTGGAGTGATGGAGTAAATAAAATTTTGGATTGCAGATTTCGGATTGCGGATTTTAAATGCTTTGCTGATCCGATATTTTAAACTGCAATGCACGGTTGATTTTTATCTTTGTGATCTTTGTATCCCACATCCGCCATCGCGCTTGTCCGGCGAAGCATATGCGAAGACGGAAGTCGCTCCATTCAGCCCGAATCATTCGACCCTGAGCTCATGACCGAAGGGCTCATGGCCGAGGGCAGGCGAGGCGGGCGGGTTTGTGGTTAAAAACTTTCGACTATTCAGCCTTATTAAGCTCAAAATCCGTTTTTTCGGGCGGCGGCTCCATCAGTTTCACCTTCTGGCCGTCCTCTAAAAAGCTGACGCCGGCCACAGCGATAATGTCGCCTGCCTTGACCCCGTCGATGATAACAGCGTCGTTGCCGCGCACACTACTGCCGTCGATGATGGATTTTTTTACGGTCGATGTATTGGGATCGTAGATAAATACGAATGCATCGCTGGTTTTGTCCCGCTGAGCAATCGCTGATATCGGCACCAGATAGGCGGCTTTTTCCTCATCCCTTGCAATCAATAAGGATACGCGTGCGGTCATTCCCGGGCGAATGCGCGCATCCGGATCATCAACGGTGAGTTTGATTGGAAATGCATTGGCGGTGCCGGCCACCTTGCTGATCTCGGTCACGCGGCCGTGATAGGTGCGGTCGGCGATGACGGAAAATTGGATATCCCCTTTCTGGTCCATCTGGATATCCTCAATGACATCTTCGGGGATGCTGACGGCCACTTCCATGCCGGTATTCTCAAAGACATCGAACAGCTTCTGGCCACGGCGAACTTCAAAAAAAGGCTCCACATTGCGGGTGGCAATCACCCCGTCAAAGGGCGCCCGCAGAACGGTCTTTTCCAGATCGCGTTGTGCCAGCTTGAGTTGTGATTTAACAAATTGAACCTGTTTGCGGGCGCTGTCGACCGCAGCTTGAGACTGGTCCAG
>JAHEIW010000218.1 GCA_024639185.1 Deltaproteobacteria bacterium
TCAAGCGCGTCATCCGCGCCAAAAATCTCTGCCTGATTATTGCCGAAAATTTCAAGTGATCCTATGGAATCCATATCGAATTGGATACCAGAATCGCGGTTTATTCAACTCAGAAAAAATCCGTTATCAAACAACTGCGCAGTACAGCCCCTCTTCCTTGTGCTTCTGTAAACGCTTTTTAGCCTCACAAATTTTAAACAAATCAAAAAGAATATGGTATGATTAAGACAGTTTCCACGGTTAATTGCGCGGTGTTTGAGGGATCACGGCTTTTTATTGCCACTGACTTATTTGATCATCGCATATTTGAGTGTCCGCATAACGCGCTTTTGCACCTGAAGGGGATATGGTAGAAATGGAACCTGCCAAGGAAATCTGTCAACGGGTAGTAACCAACATTGAAAAAGTGATTCGTGGTCAATTCAACGCCATTCGAAAAATTATCGGCGCCTTTGCCAGCGGCGGGCATGTTTTGATCGAAGACTATCCGGGAACCGGCAAAACCACACTGGCAAAATCAATGGCGAAATCAATGGCAGTTGAGTTCAAGCGCATTCAGTTCACACCGGACCTTCTGCCTTCTGATATTCTGGGCGTTTCGATTTTTAACCAGAAAGACCAGAGTTTTGCTTTTCATCAAGGCCCGATTTTTACCAACGTATTGCTGGCCGATGAAATCAATCGCGCATCTCCCCGGACCCAATCCGCTTTACTCGAGGCAATGGCTGAATCCCAGGTCAGCATAGACGGGAAAGTCAAACCACTGGAAGCGCCCTTTTTTGTTATTGCCACCCAAAACCCGGTTGAAACCAGCGGGACCTACCCGCTACCCGAGGCCCAGATGGACCGGTTCGCGTTGCGATTTTCACTGGGATATGTGCCCCTCGAAGAAGAAATGGAGGTTCTCGCCGATCAACGTCAAAGCCATCCCATAAACGATCTCAAACCGTGTATTTCAAAAGATGACGTTCAGCAACTGAGAAACCGGGTTAAGCAGGTGCGCGTCAGCGACGAGCTGAGAGAATATGCCGTCCAAATCGTCAGAGCCACCCGTTCGGCAGAGCATGTCTCAATGGGAGCGAGTCCTCGAGCGTCGCTGGCATTGATGAAAACGGCACAGGCGCTAGCGCTTTTTGATGGCGGTGAATTTGTCACCCCCGAACACATTCAGGAACTAGCGGTGCCTGTCATTGCCCACCGGCTGGTGCTCAATCCCCAGGCGCGTTTTTCAGGTTTGACCGCCGAACAACTGGTAGAAGATATTGTCAAACAAATCGCCGTACCGGCCTGAAAATGCCCCGCTAAAAATAACTCAGATTGATCGCATATAGAGCCGATAATGAAACGAATTTCCTACTGGTTATATCGTTTATCATACAGATTAAAAGCTTACCTCGTAAGGCGCTTTACCCGCGCCGGTGTTTTTTTGCTTATCCTGCTTGTTTTTGCGGCAATCCTTGGCGTGGAAACCAAGCTTTCGATGGTTTTCCAGGTTTTTACCTTTATCGTGTTTCTGCTTTTGATTGCTTTCCTGCTGAGCCTCAGAATGCGTGGCGACTTTGATTTTCAGCGACATCTTCCGCGTTTTGCTACAGCTGGCATGCCATTTCAGTATAACATCAGCATCCAGAATCATTCTGGACGACGCTACGACAAATTAAACCTTATCGATGAATTTGAAGATACCAGCCTAACCTATCGTGAATTCCTCCAGCTAAAGCCGTCTTCACCGTTTCCTAAGACAAGCCGGCGTCGAAAATCAGGATGGTCGCGCTGGCTCGATCTGCTTGGACGCAAGCAGGGCGCACCAAAAGAACCGCAAAAACATGTCGATTTACAACCCAATGAAGTCAAAGATCTGCGCCTGGAAATGTTACCGTTGCGCAGAGGCCGTATCAGGCTTTCCGGTATTTCCGTGGCCCGCCCCGATCCGCTGGGACTGTGTTATGCGCGCCATTTTAAACAGGTGCAGCAGTCCATACTGGTGCTTCCCAAACGCTATTCCATACCACCGATCCAGATGCCCGGTGGCCGCAAACACCATTCCGGCGGCATGGCGCTAACAACTTCTGTGGGTGAATCTGAAGAGTTTGTGTCTTTGCGTGAATATCGGCCTGGTGATCCCCTGCGAAAATTTCACTGGAAAAGCTGGGCTAAAATCGGCAAGCCCATTGTCAAGGAATACCAGGAAGAATTTTTCGTTCGCCATGTGTTAATTCTAGATACCTTTGTCAGTGAAAACCAAACAGAGGCCTTTGAAGAAGCCATATCTTTAGCCGCTTCTTTTGCCTGCACGGTCCAAACGCAGGAGTCGCTTTTAGATCTCATTTTCGTCGGGCTGGAGGTTTACTGTTTTACAGCCGGCAGGGGACTCGGACAAACAGATAAAATTTTAGAAGTTCTGGCGGATGTCCAGCCCTGCGACACCAAACCATTTGATGCCCTGTTTTCGACGGTCATGTCCAAAGCGGCGTATTGCTCCGGCAGCATTTGTATTTTTGCCAGCTGGGACGAGCAGCGCCAGAAGCTGGTACAACTGCTGCGACAGTTGGATATCCCCGTTTTTGTATTCGTCATATTAAAACCCGATGACACGACCAACCCTGATCCCGGTCCGTTGAGTGACGTCGCTGATAATTTCCATGTGTTACGGGCCGGTGAAATCGATATGGGGCTTGCACAGATATGAAAACCCCTCCCCTGCTAGTCGGCGCAGCCATCTTATTTTGGGGATTTGAGATGAACCAGATGGTGCTGGCAGCTTTGATGGCCGCAGCGGTTGAAGCATCACGCTGGTTCAAACATCGCTGGGAGCTCAAAGAGGCTGACTTTAGGGCCGTTGCGATGCTTTGCACTCTGGCGCTCATGGCCCTGGCCCTGTTCCGGTTTGTGACAGGCTGGTTTGCGCATGGCACCTGGATGATTCTAAAATGGTTGCCTGTTATTTTGCTGCCTTTGCTTTTGGCTCAGGCTTACAGCACAGCCGGGCGTATCAACCTGAGCGTTCTGTATTTATTCCGTAAAAAGTTAATCCTGAATGATAACCTTACGCCCCGCCATATGGATCTATCCTTCATTTATCTGGCGGTTTGTATATTTGGTGCCGGTTTTGTCAACAACCGCAGCGGCCTGTTTTATATGGGTATGCTGGGGCCTGCCATCTGGGCCCTGTGGTCGCATCGATCGCGCCGGGCGCCCTTGGCGATATGGCTGGTTTTAATTGTTGTGGCCGGTGCCGCCGGGTTTTTAGGCCAGATCGGTCTGTCTGAGCTTCAAACGGTGGTGGAGCAAAAAACCATGGGCTTAATAATGCCGGGTGATGATTCCTATCGAAAATATGCCCAAATTGGCGATATACCCGATGAAAAATTATCCGGCCGAATTGTTTTTCGGGCGCGGACCGGCGGAACCGACGACCGTTCCCTTTTGCTGCGCGAAACCACCTATGATACCTTCAACTCTACCCTGTCCATATGGAGCGTTTCCCGCAAGCAATACAACCGGCTGTCGGCAGGTCCTGAGCCGGATTCATGGCACCTGGCAACCAAAGCCGCTACTGCCCGCTCCTGTAGGATTGCACAAAATCTAAACGGCAAAGAGAAACTGTTAAAATTGCCCGGCGGTGCATTTCAGGTGGCGGATCTCAAGGTCGCCCGGGCCGACAAAAACGATTATGGAGCAGTCAGGGTGCGCGGCGAAGGCCTGGCGCGTTACAGCGTCCAGTATGGCGCGGGTTCACCCTTACTGTCGCCGCCGGCCAAGCGGGATCTGGCCATTCCGACGCGCGAATCCAAGGCCATCCAACAACTTGCCGATCAGCTCAACCTGCGATCCCTGTCCCCATCCGAAACGCTCAGAAAAGTTAAAACCCATTTTGCGACAACATTTACCTACTCTCTGAAACCAAAATCCAAACAGAGAAATTCAACGAAAATTGAGAATTTTTTAACCCGCAGTCGATCGGGTCATTGTGAATACTTTGCCACGGCCACTGTGTTGTTGCTACGGCAGGCCGGCATACCCGCGCGCTATGCCAGAGGATATTCGGTCAATCCATCCGATACCATGGGCGGCTGGTGCCTGGTACGCACAAGCTATGCGCATGCATGGACCGTGGCGTATGTCGACAACATGTGGGTCAATCTGGATACGACACCCGGTAACTGGCAGGCGATGGAACGCCAGCAGCAGTCGCTATGGGAAAAAATCTGGCAATCTATTAAGGATTTCGTGTCCGGCATGATGTTTGAGTTTACCCAATGGCGACAAAAAATGCAACGCAAAGGGTATCTGAAATATATTCCTTTGTTTTTGCTTCCCTTGGTTTTTTGGGCATTTTGGCGGATTGCGACCAGACTAAAGAACAGACGGAAACTGAAAAAGAGGGTTGTTAAAAAAAGAGAAAAACCGGTGCAGATTGCCGGCTCCGATTCAGCTTTTTATCGAATCGAGCAACGGCTGAATGATCTGGGCCTGAGGCGCTATTGCTGGGAGACGCTGTCGGTATGGCTCAATCGCATTGAGAATACAGCAAATCTGACGGTACCGCTGGATGTCCCCCGCCAGCTGCTTGCCCTTCACTATCGCTATCGTTTCGACCCTCAGGGGTTGAGCGCCGACGAAAAATCGCAAATGACACGCTTGAGCTCGGTCTGGCTGGCTGAAAATCACCCGAAACAGATAATCCCCAAAAATGGTCGGAGTCCTTAGAACCTTGCTTCAGAGAGTCGCTGGTAGCCAGGTGCCAGTAGCCAGTAGCCAGTGGTACTTTTTAGGTTAGAGCTTTTCGGCTCGGAAAGTATTGCAATCCAGCACATCGCCGCTTTTGAGCCCTTGCTTGAACCAGCGCACGCGCTGGGCGGAACTACCGTGGGTAAACGAATCCGGCGTCACGTAACCTCTGGATTTACGCTGCATGCGATCATCTCCAATGGCGCTGGCCGCCCCCAGGGCCTCTTCGATATCCCCTTGCTCCAAAATCTGACGGGCCCGGTTTGCGTGATGCGCCCAGATGCCTGCAAAACAATCCGCCTGCAA
>JAHEIW010000219.1 GCA_024639185.1 Deltaproteobacteria bacterium
ACTCAGCAACGGGCTAAACCTAATTTGAGACAGCTTCTATATATGACCTTGACTTAGATTCCGTTTGTCTATATTTCCCAAATGGATCAGAGGTTCAGGGTTCAAATAAAGGTGTCAGTGTTCAGGTGTCAGGTGTCAGGATTCAGTGGACAGAAGTCAGACGACAGAGGACAGAGGAAAATACTAGAAGGTGAATCGATCTATCTGTCATCTGTTTTCTGTTCTCGACTCGGCTGAGCTCGTCGCAGGCTGTCCTCTGCATTTTCCTGACACCAGAAACCTGACACCTTATTTTTTTGTGTCATTTTTTAAAAAAGGAAGAAATACGATGCCCCATGTTGTCATAAAACTCTATCCCGGAAGATCTGCGGAGCAGAAAAAACGGCTTGCGCGTGAAATTGTAAAGAATGTCAAGCAGATAGCCGTATGTGAGGAAAAATCGGTATCGGTCGCATTTGAAGAAGTCGCACCTGAAGACTGGGTCGAAAGCGTTTACCGCCCTGAAGTCATCGATAAAAAAGAAAATCTGGTGATTACACCGGGCTATAATCCGTTTGTGAAAAAAGACCGTTCCGAAGAAGTCGGCGGGAAAACAGAATTTAGAATTCGATCCTATCAGGCTTCCGATCAGCCAGCGGTCATCGATTTATGGCATCGCTGCAACCTGGTGGTCCCGCAAAACGACCCCCGAAAAGATATTGAAACGAAACGCCAGGTCCAGACCGACCTGTTTTTTGTGGGTGCCATCGGCAACCGCATTGTGGCCACGCTGATGGCCGGATATGACGGGCACCGCGGCTGGATCTACTATCTGGCTGTCGATCCGGATGATCAGCGCCAGGGATTCGGTCGCCGCATGATGGAATGGGCCGAGGCCGCACTAAAAAAGCGAGGATGCCCCAAAATCAACTTGCAGGTCCGCTCATCCAACCCCGCCGTGATCTCATTTTACGAGCATCTGGGGTATTCAAATGAAAATGTCATCGGGCTGGGCAAGAGATTATAACACCTGTTATTTTCTAAACCTCTTCAAATAACATCTCCGGATAGCAAAGAATAATACCTGGATTTTGCATGAAAATAGATGAAATAGTTATTAATACTAATAGACGACTATTCATTTCTCTTTTCTTTCTTGACCATCGTCGTCTTATTTTTTATATCTATCGATCAGCAGAACAAATCAACTTTTCTCCTGCCACGCGAATTGTTTTCAAACCGGAGGATTCACAAACAAATAAAAGGAACGAAGAAAGGAGAATCCAATGAAAAAAATCGTTATCTTTAGTTTAGCTGTTTTATTGCTATTCTCGTTGGGTACGATCGCAGGCGCCAAGACGTTAAAAGTAGGCCTGGATGCCGGCCCGGTATCCCAGGATCCGCAGGTCCAACTGTCCGGGGGTATGCTTCAGTATTCACACTGGACTTTTGACCCGCTGGTCCGCTATGCCCAGAATATGGAATTTGAACCCCGTCTGGCCGAGCGCTGGGAGCGCATCGACCCCCTGACCATGCGCTTTTATCTGCGCAAAGGCGTCAAATTTCATAGCGGTAATGGGTTTACCGCCAAGGACGTCAAATTTACCTTTGAGCGCTTTTATAACAGCGAAGATTTCAAGGGACTTTTCGAGCCGTTTGCCGGCTGCACCGTGGTCGACGATCACACCGTTGATATCAAGACCAAAAAACCCTACGCGCTGCTGATCAACATGGCCACCTATATCTTTCCGATGGACAGTAAATTCTACAGCGGAACGGATGCTACCGGCCAGCCCAAGGATGCCGTCGTCAAAATCGGCCCTTCATTTGCGCTGCAAAACAGCTCCGGTACCGGTCCTTTCAAGGTTGTGGAATGGGAACAGGGTGCCAAGTATGTTTTCGAAAGATTCGCCGATTATTG
Organism: Deltaproteobacteria bacterium; assembly: GCA_024639185.1. GTDB lineage: Bacteria > Desulfobacterota > Desulfobacteria > Desulfobacterales > JAHEIW01 > JAHEIW01. The sequence continues at coordinate 1,901 of JAHEIW010000219.1, forward strand.
GGATAAGGATTCCCCCGGCAATGTGAGCAAGATCGTTCTGACACCGATCAAAGAGGATGCCACCCGCGTGGCAGCCCTGCTCTCTGGCGATGTCGATTTCATTTCACCGGTACCGCCTCAGGATTTCAAGCGCATCGATAAAGATGCCAAAGTCAAACTGGTGACCTATTCCGGCGGCCGTATTATCACGGTTCAATTGAATCAGAAACGTCGGGCCGAATTCAAGGACGTCAATGTTCGCCAGGCTATTGTGCACGCCATTAATAATGTCGGCATTGCCCAGAAAATTATGAAAGGCACCGCCACCCCGGCCGGTCAGCAAGGCCCCAAGGGCTATATGGGGTACAACCCGGCCCTCAAGCCTCGCTACGATCTTAAAAAAGCCAAGGATTTCATGAAAAAAGCCGGTCTGGAAAAAGGCTTTGAAGTCACCATGATTGCACCCAACAATCGTTATGTAAACGATGAAAAGATCGCCGAGGCGGTGGTTGGCATGCTGGCCAAAATCAACATTAAGGTCAATCTGAAGACCATGCCCAAAGCCCAGTACTGGGATGAATTTGATGCCCAGGTGGCCGATATCCAGATGATCGGCTGGCATTCGGATACCGAAGATTCCGGCAATTTCACCGAATTTTTAGGCATGTGCCCCAACAAGGAAACCGGATACGGCCAGTATAACAGCGGCAACTATTGCAATCCTGAAATTGATAAGCTGACCATGGCGGCCCAGGTCGAAACCGATCTGGCAAAGCGCACCAAGATCCTGCAGCAAATCGAACAAGTTCTGTACGATGAGGCCGCTTTCGTGCCGTTTCACTGGCAGAACCATTCCTATGCCGGGAAAAAGAATGTCATGATTAAGCCGATCGTTAATACCATGAACTTTCCCTATTTAGGGGATCTGGTGGTCAAATAGACGGTTAGCCGATTTCTGTTGCCAATTGCATGCACAGCAAAACCGCTGGTCATGGCTCAATGATTGGCTTCGGAAAGCGGTCGGTTCCATGAACACAGGGGCAGGTGGTTGTTATCGAATATATCACCTGCCCCATTTTTATTCCCGGGGTACGCTGTGGGCACATTGGCTTTAGGCCAATTCATTCAGTAACCCGATCATAATGAATTTATTCCAGTAGTTTGGAAATTTTTCTCCCTTGACCTGCTCCGCCATTGGTCGTATTAAAAGGCACCGAATCCATTCACCTTTCAGATAAGGCCGGCGATGGTTGCATTTATAATCCGACGTATCATTCAAGCTGTTTTTGTGATGCTGGTCATCAGTCTGGTGGGGTTTTCGATCCAGCATTCAATCGGCGACCCGGTCAGAGATCTGGTCGGCGAACGGGTCACACCGGCAGAACGCGAGGTCATTCGAGACCGCCTGGGCTTAAACGATCCCTTCTACGTTCAGTATGTTCGTTTTGTCAAAAACGCCTGTAAGGGCGATCTGGGGCTGTCCTTTTTTTATAAAAAGCCGGCTTTAGAAGTCATTATATCCAAGGCCCCTGCAACTCTTGAACTGGTGATTGTCACGGCTGTTATCCTGATTGTGGTATCCATTCCGGCGGGCGTCTACGCCGCCATTTATCCCAAAAGCTGGTTTTCGCGAATCGTGATGGCCGTCAGCACCATCGGTGTCGCCGTCCCGGTGTTTCTGACCGCCATTGCCTTGATCTATTTTTTCAGCGTGGAATTGGGCTGGCTGCCATCCTATGGGCGCGGCGAAACCGTCAATATCTGGGGCTGGGATAGCGGGTTTTTTACCTGGGATGGAATCAAACACCTGATCCTGCCCAGCATATCGCTTTCATCGATCATGCTGCCACTGTTCATTCGCCTGGTGCGGGCCGAAATGATGGAGATACTGGAAACTGAATACATCAAGTTTGCCTGGGCCAAGGGCCTGCGCCGCGAGCGCGTCTGGTTTGTTCATGCTTTTAAAAATACGCTGCTGCCGGTGATCACCATATTCGGCGTCGAACTGGGAATCCTGGTGGCCTTTACGATATTGACTGAATCGGTTTTTAACTGGCATGGGATGGGATTCATGTTCATCGAGGCGGTCGAACGCTCGGATACCTCTCTGCTGGTGGCCTACCTGGTTGTGGTGGGTGCGATTTTTGTGGTTATCAATACCATCGTTGATATCGTCTACGGGTTTGTCAATCCCACGATAAGAATTGCAGGCCGAAAATGAACACCTGGCAACGATTTAAAAATTCGTATCTGTTTTACAATTTCAAACAGGATCCCATCGCGATCGCAAGCTTTGGCGTGCTGTCGATTCTGGTGATGATCAGTATCCTGGCGCCGGTGGTCGTGCCACACGACACCTACGATTCGGCAACCATCGATATCCTGGATGCCGAAACCCCGCCGGCCTGGATGGAAAACGGCAACGAAAACTTCCTGTTGGGAACCGATATTCAGGGCCGCGATCTGCTCAGTACAATGATCTTCGGCCTGCGGGTATCGCTGCTCATTGGCGTGGGTGCGGTGTTGTTCCAGGCCTTCCTCGGTATTCTGGTCGGTCTGCTGGCCGGTTATGTCGGTGGTAAGCTGGATGCATTTTTGATGCGCATCGCCGATATTCAATTTTCGATCCCCTATCTGATCGTGGCCATTTTTACCAGCGCCATTTTCAAGCTGGCCTTTGGCGTCGGCCGCTGGGAAGAACTGGCATTACCCTTATTGATTATTATCATTGGAATGTCCGAATGGCCCAAGTATGCCCGTACGGTGCGCGCGTCGGTGCTGGGCGAAAAAAACAAGGAGTATGTCGAAGCAGCCCGGGTGATCGGCATCAGTGGCTGGCGGATCATTTTCAGACATATTTTGCCCAATACCCTCACCCCGGTTCTGGTGCTTTCGACCATCCAGGTAGCCAATGCAGTCATGAGTGAGGCCGCCCTTTCCTTTCTGGGATTGGGCATGCCCATCACCAAACCCTCACTGGGCTCTTTGATTCGGTCCGGCTTTGAATATATCTTCAGTGGATCCTGGTGGATTACCTTTTTCCCTGGTGTTTTGCTGGTTATTTTTATACTGGTCGTTCTTTTGCTGGGCGACTGGATGCGGGATGTGCTCAATCCCAAACTATATAAAGGCTAAA
>JAHEIW010000074.1 GCA_024639185.1 Deltaproteobacteria bacterium
ATGATCGCCTGCGGTCAACCGCTTTGATTGCCAAACGCGGAAAATTTGGCGCCTACTCTTCAACATTGCTGTACAGTAAAAAACAACAGCATGACCTGATCCGCTCGATGGGCGAATCCATTGGCAAATCGGTGGGCGTGCCGTTTTTATACCAGGATTTTCGGACTGGCTGGAAGGAAGGTATTGAGTGCTCCAAACAAATGGGGCTTTACCGCCAGCAGTATTGCGGGTGTGTTTATTCTGAAAAAGAAAGATACTTTAAAGATTAGTTTTATTGGTTTGATTTGTTTCAATGGTTCGATTGGTTATACGGACTCATTAATTCAACACATCAAGACAATCAAACCTATCAAACTAATTAAACCAATTGAACCAATTGAACCAATTAAACCAATTAAACATGTCTAAAATTTTATGTTTGGAAATTTTATATACTTCATCATTGTTCTGCTGATTTATCTGACCTATCAGCCTTCGGACGAAACCAATTTTAGTGGCCTGGAAACCGTTACCCTGTTTATCGGCTTTATTTTACTATTTTTTTTCTTTACCGCATTTTTGTTTCGCCGGCTCGAGCGACGCATTGCAAACGGTGAATTTGCCCGCCTGGATGCGCAATTTCACTCTATTTTGATGCGTCAATCCATTATGGCGATTTTAATTTTCGCCATCGACATTTATGGCCTTAGCCTGCCATCTTTTTTTATCGATATACCGCTTTTTGCAGCCATACCAACCCTGGAAGCATTATTGTTTCTGGGCCTTTTTGTTTTTTATTTAGCGCTTGTCTGGGCCTGTGCTTATGGTAGCTATAAGAAGCTATACCGCAGCGACATTTCCCAGAAAACCTACGTACTTTCCAATATTACGTTCTCAGTACCGGTTCTGCTTCCCTGGTTGATTCTTTCAGGATTTGCTGATCTGATCAAGGCCCTGCCGTTTGAGTGGCCGGCGCGCTTTCTCGAAACCACTGAAGGCGAGATTACCTATTTTCTAATATTTCTTCTGGCAGTGGCAATTGTTGGACCGTCGATGATTCAAAAGTTCTGGCGTTGCAAACCGCTTGAAGCAGGCGAGCATCGCCAGCGCATTGCCAGTTTATGCCACCGAGCGGGCATTGCCTACGCCGATATTCTCTACTGGCCGATTTTTGGCGGTAAGATGATTACGGCCGGCGTGATGGGTCTCATCAAGAAATTTCGTTACATTCTGGTAACCCCTTCCCTGCTGCGCTTGCTTGAACCCGAAGAAATTGATGCCGTCATTGCTCATGAAATCGGTCATGTCAAAAGAAAGCATCTGATTTTTTATCTATTGTTCTTTGTCGGCTATATGCTCCTATCTTATATGATATTTGATATCATCTTATTTGGAATTGTATACGCCGAGCCGGTTTACTGGTTGATCAACAAAACCGGATTCGACCAGACCACCATTTTTTCAGCACTTTTCAGTCTGGTGATCATCATTGTATTTCTGGTCTATTTTCGCTTTATTTTTGGTTTTTACATGCGCAATTTCGAACGTCAGGCAGATATTTTCGTCTACTCTTTATTTGATTCGGCCCAACCTCTTATTTCTACACTGAAAAAAATAGTGACCACCAGCGGGCAATCAGCCGACCGGCCCAACTGGCACCACTTCAGCATCCGGCAGCGTATCGATTACCTGAATAAATGCGAGACAGACCCTCGTTGGATTCGCCGCCATAATCAAAAAGTGAAAAAAAGTATCGGCATCTATCTGCTGGGGATGTTGCTGATCGGTTTTGTGGGGTATCATTTAAATTTGGGCGATATCGGAAGTCAACTCAATCAAAGTGTACTGGAAAAAGTGATTGTCAGAGAGTTGCAAAAATCGCCGGATAATCCCAATTTGTACCGGCTTATGGGGGATCTATACTACGAACGTAAGGATTATGCGGGTGTCAAAGATGCTTATGAAAAAGCCCTTGAATTACGATTGGATGACCCGCATGTGCTCAACAACCTGGCGTGGTTTTACGCAACCTGTGAGGAACCATCTTTGCGCGACCCGCAAAGAGCTTTGCTTCTGGCCAAAATGGCGATAGAGCTCGACCGATCATCCCATGTTTATGACACATTGGCCGAAAGTTATTTTGTAAACGGATTGAGCATGGAAGCGATACAGGCGGGTGAGCAAGCACTCAAGCTGGCAAAAGGCAATCGTTCTTATTACAAAAAACAACTGGATAAATTCAGACAAGCAGGCGAACAATAGAAACAATTTAACTTTAGCCATACCGGAATAATGGAATGATAAAGCAATGGTTTTGAGGGATTTAATTCAGCGATTTAAGCCAGTTCCTTTTCAGGACCAACATTCCAAGATTCCATTTTTCCAACATTCCGGATGGAAAATGCGAAACAGACCGGTTTACCCAGCTTTGGTATCTGCCTCATTCTTTGACTTCAGATAATGGTAGACTTTTTTGCCTCCCCCTACAATCAACAAAATTCCAATCAAGTAAAAACAAAAGTAAATGAAAATAATATAGGGCTCAAAATGCTCAATTTTCTTTATTTCGGGCATAAGCTGGGGAATCCGGAAAAACACCCCTATTCCGGCAATCAGAAGCAAAAGGCCCCAGATCAATTGCAGCGTGGATTTTGCTTTATTTTCCATAGACAAAGCTTCTGGCCGCTGGCGACTGGCTTCTGGCCTGTATCTCGGGCGGGTTTAAACCCCGCCTCTATTTTTGAGCGCCGGCCGCTTTATTTTGCTTCGGCGCAGAGACGCCCAATCTTTGTAAAAAATGCACCATTTGAGCACAACCGATGACGAGGACGAAAACGAGTAAGATAAGGGCACCTAAAATCTTCTTCTTTGTCGTCGTCCTCGCACTCGCCCTCGAAAAATCAAACCATCATGTACCCGCAAAAAGCCAGCAGCCAGAGACCAGCTGCCAGCAGCCGGGTTTTCCTAATCCTTGAAATCGCCTTTGAAGTTGGCTTTGCGCTTTTCCATAAAAGCCGCGGTGCCTTCTTTGGCATCGGCGCTCCCGTAGCACATGCCGAAGGCTTCAGCTTCAATGTGAATACCTGTGGCCAAATCGGTATTTAAGCCGTTGTTGATCGCCTGTTTCGCGGCTCGCAAAGAAACCCTGCCCTTGGATGCAATTTCTTTGGCCGCCTGCATGACTTCCGCCATCAATTGATCCGCAGGCACCACCTTATTGGCCAGCCCGATTTTTTCAGCTTCCGCCGCAGAGATCATTTTACCGGTAAAGATCAGCTCTTTGGCCCGATTGGCACCGATGAGTCGCGGCAGGCGCTGGGTGCCGCCGAATCCGGGAATGACCCCCAGATTAATTTCCGGCTGGCCAAATTTAGCGTTTTCCGAGGCATAGATAAAATCACAGGCAATGGCAATTTCGGTTCCGCCCCCCAGGGCAAAACCATTGACCGCTGCGATGACGGCAATCGGCAGGGCCTGCAAGCGGGCGAAAATGGCATGCCCGTTTTGAGAAAAATTCTTGGCGGTCAGCGGATTATAAGTGGCCAATTCGGAAATATCGGCACCGGCCACAAACGCTTTGTCACCGGCACCGGTGAGAACCAAGACCCGGATCGTCTCGTCAGCGGCAATCCCATCCAGGGCCTGGGAAAACTCTTCCATCAGAGCTGAATTCAATGCATTGAGCGCTTGGGGTCGGTTAAAGGTAATCGTGGCAATACCTTCTTCAACTTGATAAATGATGTTCGCGTAGGGCATAGCTCTCCTCCTTCCATTCACCTAAATTGAGCGTTTCAAATCTGTTAAAGGATCAGATGCACTTTGTCAAATTTTAAATGCACAGGATTTATTCTTTCTTTGCCCGGCTTTCAGTGGATGCCGCCAGATAAATAGCGGACAGGATGATGACGCCGCCGACCACTTTGTAAACAGTCAGGCCTTCGTCAAAAATAAGGTAGGCCAGAATCGTACTGCCGATGGGCTCGCCCAGCAGGCTGACGGCAATCAGACCGGCACTCAACCAACGCAGGGCCCAATTATAAGTGCTGTGGCCGATAATTTGAGCAACCAGCGCCATGCCCCAGAAAGCGGCCACCGTTCCCGGACTAAAACCGGTTATGGGCAGCCGCAAGGATAGGACGATAATCCACAGGATAACCGCTGCGCTTCCGTAGCAAATGAAAATATAGGCCACCAGAGACAGTTTGCGGCGCAGGTTGCGGCCCAGAAGCAGGTAAATGGCCGCACAAATACTGCCGGCCAGAGCCAGACCGTCTCCCAAAAGGGCTTTGCCGCCGGTGGCAAAATCACCATACCCGATAATGGCGCCGCCGATAACGCTGATGCCAATGCTGTATACTGCCGCCCGTTTAACCCGTTCCCTGGCAATCAAGGGCGTCAACAGGCCGACCCACAGCGGATTGGTATTGACCAGGACAACACTGTTGGCCACCGAAGTGTAATCCAGAGAGGAAATCCAGGTCGCAAAATGAAGGGCCAGAAAAAAGCCAGCAATCACCGCCAGTTTCAGATCCCGTTTCGATAAAGTTTTGATTTCATCGCGGGCCTTATACCATGCAATCGGTGCCAGTATCAGCGTGGCCAGGCCCACCCGGTAGGCAGCAATCACCAGAGCCGGCGCATCCGCCAGGCGCGCAAATATGGCGCCGGTGGATACCGCCATGGTGCCCACGATCAGCGCCAGATACGGATTGAACGGAGGGGCCATGCCGTTTGTTTTTTCATTCATAATCAGAGGGTTACCCCCGGGGTCGGGTCTGCAGCGATTGTTTGCGAAAGGCCGTCGGGCTGGTTGCTTTGATATATTTTCGAATGCCGTTAACGATGCCTTCAGCTATACGCTCCTGGAATTTAGGATTGACCAGGCGCTTGCACTCACGCGGGTTGCTGATAAATGCAGTTTCGATGAGAATGGAGGGCATCTGGGCCCCTAACAGAACATAAAACGGTGCCTGTTTGACACCTTTGCTTTTTACACGCGAATAGCGCTTGTTTCTCAAATGACCCACCATGGCAGTCTGCGTGTATGCGGCCAGGCGGCTGGATTCATTGATCTTGGCATTTTGCATTAGATCAAACAATATTTTTTGCAAATCGCTGATATTTTTGGTTGAGGTGGCATTTTCCATGGCAGCCACCCGAATGGCTTCCTCATCGGTGGCCAGGTTCAGAAAGTAGGTTTCAAGGCCGTACGCCCGGCGGTCCCGGGAAGCATTCGTGTGGATCGAAATAAATAAATCAGCACTTTTGGTATTGGCAAATGCCGTGCGCTCTTCCAGCGTCAAGAATCGATCCGACGTGCGGGTTAGAATAACTTCCAGTTTCAGCTCCGATTTGATTTTTTTTGCCAGGCGCTTGGCAATTTGCAGGACAACATCTTTTTCATGCACCCCTCTAAGATAACCGGGTGCGCCGTAATCTTTGCCGCCGTGACCCGGATCGATGACCACACGCCGGACGCCAAGTGCCAGTTGTTTGGCCAGCGAGCCGGGCGGTATTTTGCCACCCTTTTTTACTGTGTCCGTCGGTCCGGGGGTGCCGGGTGCCTTGACGGTTTTGGAACCCCATACATCAATGACAATCCGGAACGGATCTTTGAGGGAAAAGATCTTATAGGTTTCAAATGATTTTATGTCCACCACCACCCTGACCGAATCCTTTGAATACTGACCGGCACGGGCATCACTCAGCAGATCATCATGAATCGGAATGGTCTTGCGGATATTTTCACCCAGCCGGCTGTTGTTTAAATCAACATACAGACGCTGGGGCTTTTTGATGCTGGGGTCCTTTTTAAGCAGATGGTGGGCATAATGGGTTTCTCTGTCTACATCGACGACAACCCGCGTATAGTTGGGGTTGGACCAATAGCGCAGATTGGTGACCGTAACGATCCCGCCCGGGGAAGATGGCGCAGCACTTTTTTGATCGGCCACAGTGGGCGCCTTACGGGCCTGGCTGCTTTTGATTTTCTCGGCAATGGGATCTACCGGGGCGCTGCGCCGCTTTTTTACAGAAGCCGGCATCTTTTTTAATTCAGCGCTAGCTTTGGTCTTATAGCGGCTGTCTGGAAATTCGGAAATAATCTGATGGAACCGATCAGAAGCGGTTTCAAGATCATCGGCAGACCTTGAAAAGGCGTATAGTTTTTGATGGAGCGTTGCCGCCATATAAAGACCGGCTGCGGCCCAGGGGCCTTCAGGATCCTTATCATAGACGGACTGGAATTTGTCGATGCAGCGTTGCCAGTTGCTGCGGTATTTCATTTTCTGGTTGCTTTTGCGAAGATTGCGATAGCAGGCGTCGGCGCTGATATAGGATGCTTTGGGTGTTGCGCCTCCCGCTGCCCTTACCTTTGGCTTTGCAACCCGCTCTGGTTTTTTTGAGATGACGGGCCTGCCCATGCGGCGTAATTCAACAGTCGCTTTTGGTCGGTAACGACTCTGGGGGTAGCCCCGGACAATGCGTTCAAAAAGATCACGGGCCTCTGCCAGATCGGATGTATTGCCGGAAAACCTGGCCAGAGACTGATACATTTTGGCGGACATGAAAAGACCGGCAGCCGCCCAGGGCCCGTCGGGATCCTGTTTATGGACGGATTGGAACTTTTGAATGCACCGCATCCAGTTGTGGCGGTACTTTGCCTTGTGTGAATCCTGGCGTAGATTGCGGTAGCAGGTTTCAGCCTCAAAATATGTATCGCCCGGAGCTGCCATCGAAAATCCGGCAAAAAGCACGACGCCAACCAGCACCCCAATGGCAATTGCCCGCATCAGCGATTTACCCGTAAACAGGTCAGCATTTCGGTGCGCATCATGCATCATACGATCATTCCATCCAGCCAGAAACCATGACGCCATTTCTGTTCATGCCCGGTTCCTTCACAAATTGGTCACCGATTTTACCTGAATTTTGCTCGAGCTCTATTGAATTCCTTACGGGGGCTGCGGCGCGGCATTCAACAGGGCGAGTCTGAGGCTTTTATTCGTCAGGCACTTCAGGGCAGCACGCCGCGACTACCGTCGACATCAGCTACATTCGGCCTGAGCTCATGTCGAAGGCGGGCCGAAAGCAACTCAACCAGAGTCGAGTTATCACAAGCTATACTGCGCCTTAATTTTTATGCAAAATTCAGCTATTAATCGGTAATGTTCTTTACCTTTTCCTGAAGCGCATTAAGATAGTTAAGCGCTTCCAGCGGTGTCATTTTAGCAATATCCAATTTAACCAGTGTATCGACAAATAAACGGGCCTTATTTTTAAACAACGCCATCTGAACCGCGCCCTTTGGGGGCTCTTTGTGATCGGAAAAAGAGTCTGCCAAGTCCTGTTCCTGATTTTCGATGCGATACAGAATCTTCTTGGATCGTTCGATAACCCTATCGGGGATACCGGCCAAGCGGGCTACCTGTATGCCGTAGCTGCGATTGGTGGCCCCCTCCACCAATTTGCGCAAAAATATAATGTCGTCGTTCCACTCTTTTACAGCAATATTATAGTTTTTAACCCGCGGTTTTTGCTGTGCCACCTCGGTCAACTCGTGATAATGGGTCGCGAACAGTGTTTTGACGCCGGTTTCATGCAAATCGTGTAAGAACTCAACCACGGCCCAGGCAATGCTCAGTCCATCATAGGTGCTCGTACCGCGCCCGATTTCATCCATAATGATCAAACTGCGCTCACCGGCGTTGTTGAGGATATTGGCAGTTTCCTGCATCTCAACCATAAATGTGCTCTGCCCGTGGGACAGATTGTCCAAAGCACCGACTCTGGTGAATATGCGGTCCACGACACCGATGGTTGCCTTGCGGGCCGGGATAAATGATCCCATTTGAGCCATGATGACCAGGAGCGCCACCTGGCGCAAAACGGTTGATTTCCCGGCCATATTGGGGCCCGTGATAATCAGAATCTGGTTGGTCTCGTTATCCATTGAAACCGAATTGGGCACAAACCGCTCGCCGGTGATCATTTTTTCAACCACCGGATGGCGCCCGTCTTCAATTTCAATATGACCGTCAAGGCTCATTTCCGGTCGACAATAATCATTTTGATCGGCAACCTCTGCCAGATTAAGCAGGCAGTCCAGGCGCGCTAAAAATTGAGCTGCACGCTCAAGATTTTTATAATGCTGCACCACCGCCTGCCTGATCTCGTTGAATATTTCAAGTTCAAGGGCGGCGCGCTGATCTTCAGCATTTATAACCTTTGTTTCAAAGGTTTTCAACTCATCGGTAATATATCGTTCGGCATTGACCAGGGTTTGCTTGCGAATATAGTTGGCCGGCACTTCCGAGGCCCGGCTTTTGGGCACTTCGATATAATAGCCAAAAACCTTATTATAGCGCACTTTTAAGGTGGTAATCCCGCTGACATCTCGCTCCTGGACTTCGAGGTTGGCCAGCCAGCCTTTGCCATCCTGGCTGATCTTTACCAGTTCATCGAGCGCGTCACGGTAGCCGGCCTTTATCATGCCGCCTTCGGTGGTGGTCGGCGGTGCATCCTCCCGGATGGCATTTTCGATCAAAGCAGACAGGTCATTGAGCGGCTTGAGGGTTTCATCCCATCGAAACAGCTCAGATGTCAGGTTTGAAACAATATTTTGGATTTGAGGTAAGGCCAGAAGCGACCGCTTCAGAGCGATTAAATCCCTTGCGTTGGCATGCCCCATGACGATCTTGGTGCTGACCCGTTCGATATCAAACACGCTTTTTAAAAGTTCACGAATTTCCCGGCGGCTCTGAATATTGTCTTTTGCCTCTGCCACTGCCTCATGGCGGGCCCGGATTTCTTCCATTTCGATCAGTGGATATCGAAGCCATGATTTAAGCAGGCGCGCACCCATGGCTGTCCGAGTATGATCCATTATGCCCATCAAGGTACCGCGCCGGGTATTGGTATGCAGGTTTTTTTCAAGTTCCAAATTGCGGCAACTGGAATCATCCACCAACAGGTAATGGCCAAGCGAATAGGTTTCCAGACGCGTTAGATGCTCGATCTTTTGTTTCTGGGTCTCACGGACATAAAAAACCAGCGCACCGGCGGCCCGCACACCGGCGGGCAGGTTTTCGCACCCGAAGCCCTCTAATGACACCGTGCTAAACTGTTTGGTAAGCCGGTTATAGCAACGCCTGTAGTCAAATGCGCTGTCGTCCAAATAGGTAATCGCGCGCTCTATCTGAGCGCCCCGGATGGAAACCATTTGCGGATCGGATTTAGCGGATTCAGGCAGCAGGATCTCCCGGGCAGATATGCGCATCGATTCATCCATGATGGCCGTTTGATCAGCCGATTCAACCAGCCGAAACAATCCGGTGGAGATGTCCAGATAGGACAAACCGAAATCCTCGCCGTGGCGCGCTAAAGATAGAACGAAATTATGGGAACGCTTGTCTAAAAAGGCGTCATCGGTGATCATCCCGGGCGTAATCACACGAACAACATCCCTTTTCACCAGGCCCTTGGCCATTGCCGGATCCTCTGTTTGATCGCAAACTGCGACTTTGTAGCCATGATCGATCATCCGCGCAATGTAGCCGGAAACCGCTCGATGGGGCACACCGCACATGGGAACCGGAGACGCATCCTTTTTGTTTCTGGAAGTCAGCGTAATATCCAATACACGCGAAGCCACCTGGGCATCTTCAAAAAACATCTCATAGAAATCCCCCATCCGATAAAAGAGAATCGTATCCGGATACGCCTCTTTTATGGAGAGGTACTGTTTCAACATAGGGGTTAATTTAGGTGGGCTCATCAAATAATCTGCTTAAAACAGGTTTTTGCATTTATGGTAGAAGGCAGTTTAACACCAAAGTGGGGACTATGGCAAAAATTTAATCCACGTGCAAGTCAAGTGCGCTTTTAAATTTTTTTTAAATATTTATGTTTAATTTTAGGTTTTTATATCTAATTTATTAAAGTATGGCTTTAAATTATTATAGGTTGCTTTGATATGCTCTGGAATCACTCTTACCTCGCCAAACACAGTTAAGGCATTGGTATCACCAAACCAGCGCGGTACGATGTGAAAATGCAGATGTTCCTCGACACCTGCCCCGGCTACTTTACCCAGGTTAAGACCAATGTTGAATCCGTCAGGCTGCATGATCTTTTTTAGAATGGCAACCGATTGTTCGACGGTGGCCAACAAAGTGCCCATTTCTGATGTCTCAAGCTGTTCTAAAGCTTCGATGTGCTTGACCGGAGCAACCAGCAGGTGGCCGTTGATGTAAGGGAATTTATTCATGGTCACCATGGTCACCCGGCCCTTGTACAGTGTCAATTCATCTTGATCTGCCAGTGCCGCACAGAAAATACACTGCTTTTCTTTTTCACCCAGGATGTATTCAATCCGCCAGGGGGCCCACATGGTTTTCATGGCACAGACCTCAATTTGTTTATTATATCGCGCAATTATATTTGCTATTAATTTACGGTGATTGGGTATAAAACTCAAGCGCTTTTTTCCGAAATCAAACGTTCTAAATTGTAAAAGCAGAAATTTTTCTTAGGTTGGAAAATGGGTTAAATCGACGGGCGCATATCATCCGGGCACTGACTGAGAAAATACGCATCTGTCATCCCGGCAATGAAATCACGGACAATCTCTGCGCTGCTGTGGGTTTCAGTGTAAGATACGGACATCCCATTCAGAAACGGGTTGAAAATGACGGATGTCATATCTTTGCTTCTGATCGCCTTCAGATAGCGTGTAAACAAGAGGTCAAAAAGATGGCTGAGCTTTGCAGAATGCGCTTTTATCCTGGGATTTAGATAGATGCGTTCAAGGTTGAAATTCTTTAAACCCTGTAAGGCTTCAGATACATCAGGGCTAAATGCCACATAGTCTTTTTGAAAACTGTTTTGAATGATGTTTGTCACCAGATTAAAAACAATCGTCCCGTTGGTGCTGCCCAGGCATTCGACACTATCGCGGGGTAAATCAGCGCGATCAATCAGATCCAGCCGAATGGCATCTTCGATGTCCCGGCCGATATAGGCGATCGTGTCAGCCATTCGAACAACACAACCCTCGAGCGTCATCGGCATCAAGCCGGTCCGAGAATCCGTTGTCTTTTGCACCTGCTCGCGATCCAGAGTATCAAAGGATTTATCGCTCTGGGGTCGCAACGTCTGATTATGCACCTCGCCGTCATGGCATAAAATACCATCAAGTGTTTGCAGACAAAGATTCCAGCCCAGACCTTTGCGTTCAACCTTATCCAGAAATTGGACGCTCTGTACGTTGTGATGAAATGCACCGATTCCATGATTTAGGCACAGCTCAGACAGGCAGCGCTCGCCATCGTGACCAAAAGGCGCATGGCCGATATCGTGACCCAGGGCGATGGCCTCGATCAAATCTTCGTTTAAGCTCAGGTAACGGCCGATAGTGCGCGCAATTTTTGAAACCAGTTGGACATGCAGTACGCGGTGCGTAATATGGTCATTTTTAACCAGGGAAAACACCTGCGTTTTATCGATATAGCGGGCATATGCATGGGCGTGCAAAATACGATCGACATCAATTGAAAAAGACTGTCGATAGTCGGTATCCCCGCGTTCTTCGGGGGACCGACGAGCCGCCACCGAGTCGCGCGTTGCCATTGTTGATAATCTTTTGGTTTGCGCCATATCCAGCTTTCTGCGGGCCAAACCGATTATGTCTTCATTATATTTCTTCATTTGCGATCATGGATTCCATTATTCGTTGGTAATCAAGGCCTGCTTGTCGGAAACCCTCTTTGCCGTATTTCATGTTGGCTTCTAAAACATAAAAACGACCCTTGTGTTCACAGATATCAATACCGACATCATCCCAGCGGCAGGTGCGCGCAACCTGTAAAGCCAAATCTCGCGCCGCATCAGGGACATTATCCAGGCTGATACGACCACCGACAGCCAGATTGCTGCGATATTCATTGGGCGGGGCGATACGCCAGTAGGCGTGTACAATGCGTGTGCCGATAACCACCACGCGTATGTCCCGCTTAGCGGGCAGATATTCCTGAATGTAAGCCGGTGTCACCTGATCGAGATAATCGTGAAGTTCAGCATCATTCTGAATCAAAAAAACACCCCTGCCCAGAGCTGATCCACGCGGAATTTTTGCAATAAACGGAAACGGGAAATAATCCAAAATCCTGCTTTTCTGTCGCTTACCGTAAAACACACGCGTGCGCGGGTGGGGCAAATCAAGCAGTTCGAATAACGCGGTTTGCTTGATTTTATCCTGGACGCATTTATAGGTATGATAGCTCGGAAAGGTGATTTTGCCGGCTGTATCGAATAAATCCGCATAAAAAGTGGTCGGATAATAAATTTTGTCGGCCTGACGGATAAGCTCAGCTTCGCGGGGGCTGTAGTCTGAAAAATTGGATCGCACCCCCAGCGTGCGAACATTTTTACAGTTTTTTAACCGGGCCTCAAGGGCAATGACTTCTTTTGGCATTTAAGATCGCTGAAAATCCAATAGTTGACGAATTTTTGCAAGGCTTTTACGGGTATGGCTGCCGGGCCAAAACACACGCTTGCATTGCGGGCATTGATTAAAATAATCGTGTGTTTCGAAAATAAAATCCGGTATCCGACCCCACAGCACGTTTTTGGAAACGGCAACAATGGGCACATTGCATTGCAGGCATCGTGAAAACGGCCGTGTTTGATCTGCTGTTAAGCCCAGTTCCCTGAAAATTTGCTTTAGCTGTGGCTCGAGATGATTGGACTCAATAAATATCATCATACGGGATGCAAACTGGTTGCGAATCCGCAGGGTGCGGGTCAACAGGATACGATCATTTTCCAGAGTGTCGATAAATTTTTTACCCGTCAAATCACCTGCATACAGAGTATCAAAACCCAGCAGACGTAACCATTTGGTCAATCTGCCGAGTGTATTTTCGGCTGCAAAGCATGGCATCATGGAAGTTCATCCCCCCGAGAATGCCTGTTTAACCGCCTTTGCCGGTCAATTCCTGGTAAGCCTGCTGAATTTCCTTAAATCGCTCTTCAGCAAGTGTTCTGAATTCATCTCCCAGATGTTCCAATTTATCCGGATGGTATTTGTTCGCAAGCTCCCGGTAGGCGTGTTTGATTTCCTCGGCGGACGCATCGCGGGATAGACCCAAAATGCGGTGCGGATCCCATAAGGGTCCCGTATTCCCAAATTGATCCCGTGAATTTGAGTCGCTCCGGCCGGAAAATTGCTCCTGACGGCTATGTTTAAAGCCGCTGTCGGTGTTGTTATCAAAGCGTTGATGTTGGGCAACCTTTTTTCTCCGGGAGGCCAAAAACCTCCACAGCAATATCCAGATGATCAGATCATCCAGCCAACCCCAACCGACCATGAAATCCGATAAAATATCATACGGGTTCAAGGTGTAAAGGACAGCCAGAATTATAAATATCAGTTTCCACATAATCAGATTTCAAATTGCCCTATATGCTACAAATAAGCTTTTCCCGCTCTAAAGGTAATACCGTCCGAAAAGAATGCCATGGTTTTAACCGGCCGCAGGCAAGGCGTTTACCCTTGACCACCAGTCGATGTGGTGCCCACCGCCTGGGTTGTGATGACATAACTGCCGATTTCGTGGCCAATATGGCGGGCAATAACCGGGCATTTGACTTTTAACATAAAAAAGATCGGCCGCTCGCTGGCGTGCAAGGTTTCATAGTTGCCCTGCCCTTTGGCAATTATCAAATCAGTATTTTCAAATGCGATTTTAAATTCCGGTAAACACTCAGACAACAGGGTCCCCGGTGCGTCCGATCCATTGTCAATGACACGCATTTGATCCGACATACCGGTAAAGCGCGCGTCATCCATAGTCACATCATTGATGATAGGAGCAGCCCTGACCACATAGGTTACCCGATCCGGTATGAGTTGCTCGATAAACAGGCGATCAAAAACGATTTCACCGCAATTGTCGCCCAGATATAGAATTGAGCGGGCCGTCCGGACAGCCTGCTCAAGTGACTGAATATCCCCTTTCAGATTCGCCGATAAGGCCAGCTCGATGGTTGCCGTTACTTCAGCGGAATCCAACATATGACCGATTCCGAAATCGATCATATTGCCTGCCAATGCCAGGCGGGCGGCCATTTCAAAAGCGTTTTCAGCTGAACTCAACTGCGCCTTAAGCCGAGGGTAGAGGTTAAGCGCCATTTGATTAAACTGCCGTTTAAGCGCACGGTACGGATCAGGATTACCGCTCAAGCGCTGGATGAGATGCTGGATTTTGCGTCCCATGATGACGGGCTCTTTATTGAAATCCATTCGGCTCAGAATTGCCAGAATTTCCCGCAGGGCTTTTTCATGCAGGCTGGCATCATCCGATGTCAGTTTGATGGTCTCCAGTGTTTGGCGCACAAAACACGGGATGCAGTCATGATGCGTTTTCATGGTAATCAACCACCTGATTCCATTCTCTGGAAAATAATTTCCCAAGTATAAAGAATCGTTTTTGCCGGGTCAATGGAAAGCAAGGGTTCGCCGGTTTTTGCACGACTCCTCTGAAGATTAGAATCTAATTATTTTCAATATATTATCGAAACCTGAGCCGCCCGCAGGCGTCAAAAATAACATTCAAGAAAATCAATCGATTTCCGATAAAAGAATCATAGTCTGTTGACAACACCCAGGCGGTGTTATGCGCAAGGTTAAATATAAATTTTTATAATTTTATCAGTATGTTAAATAAAAATCAACCCATAAAAAACTTCGCCTTGGGCGCATAATGTGGTACGATGTATAGGATACAAGGATAAGCGAATATGAAAATGCGTCGGGTGATATTAGCGTTTCTGCTGATGATGATCGCTGTAGCTGTTTTGTTTTTAAACAGTTACATGAAAAATGACGTTGTCGCCATGAAAAGCGGACCGGTCATCAGCGTCAGCCGGACCTGGGACTCCGGCAATGCCATTTTCTATCAAATTGGCAGCGAGACCTTTGTCGCCCAAAAATTCGAAATCGACTATTATGGCAAACCCAATCTAAAATACCTTCTGAAACATGCTCAATACGAAATTTCCCGCCATTTCGTAAACAACAAAGATGAGCTTAAAACCTTTGCCAAAGATACCAGCCACACCTTTGGTCAGAGATCCATCTGGGTAATTTCCATCCTGGCGGTAACATTTGGCTGCATCATGATCTTGCTGGTAATTCATTTATGGGTCGGCAATCGCCAGCCCAGCACAACCCTACCCGCACCCCGAGGTCAAATGCACAAAGCGACCCGGACTCCGGAGGCCATGTCCGATGAAGATGCCACAGAAGGTATCACGCGGTCCGATATTCTGAAATACTTCTTAAACGTTTTCAGACTCCAGATCGGGGCCGATGCAAACGCTCCGATGAAATCACGGTCACTGTCTGATAATTCTGCAGGGCCTAACGCCGTCTATGAACTTCAAATCAAACACCGGGGCGACTGGATGCGGCGCCGGATGAGCATTGGTCCGTTGGGCGAGGAAGCCGGCAGTAAAAGCAAATGTTTTTACGTGATTTATGACGTTCATCTGGTCGTCAAAATCCCGGCCAAACCGATTAGCGAATTTGAATACTATATCCGCAGCATTAAAAAGGAAGGCGAGATCGTTGATAAACTGGCCCCCAAAGAATGCATCATTCCCCGTGTTTCAGTCCTATTGAATCTGATTCACAAACTGCCCGACAGCAGTCATTTGTCTCCCGAAAAGCTTGAAGAAAAATATGTGACCTGGCTGCGCACCAAAACCAAATACCAGAAGTATCTAAAAATAAAAAATTCCTTCGCTTTCTTTATGGATTTTTCAAAATACTACTTTCTGGGTCACATTGTCGACAATTTGCACGATGTCAAAGATGCGATCGCAGAGGAGGTCAGTGAGAACTCAGAGACCATTTTTGACAATCAAAAGTTCTGTGGTCGTTACGGGAAGCCCAAAGAATCCATCGGGATTGAAATCAGACAGGTGTCTGACTACTGCCAGGAGGCCATCCGTCAGTTTCTGACCGATTCGGGCGTGGCGCCGAATGTCTCGCTGTTTCGCATCCAAAGCTGGTTTCTGGCACATCTGGCGGGCAAGTCTGTTTCCAGCAAAGAAAGCAGACTATCGGACAATCTGGTGCATGAATTAAATCTTCTGATAGAGCTCAATTTTACCAAGCATATGGAAGCCGTTACGGCTTATCGCAACACCATTACACAATACGTGCATAGAATCCGTTTTGAACAGAACAAGCCCCAAATGGCCGGAATCACAACCAACCTGCTGGATCTTCTCGCCTGGCTGAGAACCAAAAAAATTGCGATGCGCGATCTAAAACCTGACAATCTGCTGGTCGCCGGCAATCCATCCAAGTACCCGTTGTTTCTGATGAATGCCGATAAGTACGAACTGGGTATTATCGACGTTGAGACGGCTGTAGATTTTGAACCCAAGAAGGATCGAAAAGTCAAGCAACCGCTGTTGGGCGGCACACCGTTTTATGCAACGCCATCTCATTTTTTCAGCAATGCGGTCCTGCACAAATCATTTCACGATTTAAACAAAATTTTGCACTTGCAGGACTGGTACGCAACACTGGTCATGATTTTTAAAACCGTGACCGGCGAATTGATGTTCCAGCACACCGCACGGTTGTTTGCCGATATTCGCAATAAAATAAAGTACGGCCAAATGGAAGGCAAGCTGGAGACCGAAATCGTCGCCGATGTTAGCCGGGCGTTTTGGCGCAGTGCGCTGCTGGAATTTCAGACCAAAATGAATCAAAAAGACAGCCTTTTAAAATCCATCTTTTTTGATGTCCCCGATACGGCCAAACACATGTTTCGAGATGTGCTTCAACAAGACATTGAGGCCACAGCAATCAAAATGAAACGCTGCGTCATCAACCAAACCCTGTTCGAAAGTCCACAAAGCCAACAACGATTGCTCAAATCCAGTCCGGCAAAAATCGATCAGCTGCGGGTGGAATTTGAAAACAAGCTAAAATCCATGCGCAATCGATCCCCGAATCATTCGCAGGCCATCGTATTATTAAAATACTTGCGAACCCTAAAACTGCATGCTGCCCAGCAGAAACAGCTGTTGACAAGGCTTGAAAGACCAACATCACGGTTAACCGCCTATACCCTGCTGGCTTTTATGTTCAACAATCTTTATAAATCCATGTTCCGTGAAGAATGGTGGGTTAAGCCTGGCACAGAAGACAAGGTTTCCGATGCGGATGTTGATGAGGCCACTCTGGAAGCAACCGTTTAGCGCTGATATCATAAAACGCAGCCATCCTGGATGCCGCTTGGCCCACCCACCCTCTGGTAAGACCGCTGAGCATAATCCGGGCTGTGAAACCTCCTGGGGACAAGCTGATAAGAATAACAACCCCGTAAACAATTACATTTTATTTGACACCCGGTTTATAGAAATTGTAATCTCGGTACCATCAATCGCCAGGTATTCTGTGAGCCCCTCCTCCAATAAAGGGTAACTCAATTTATTGTCTTCTATGCCAAACGCAAATGCAAAACTACCCAGACAGACAACCGTTAAGTCCCGAGCAAGGGCAGTGGCTGGTTAAACTGGCCAGACAGACGCTAGCCGGGCGGTTCGCAAAAAAGATAGCGCAAAAAGACACAGACGCATTGGATAGCGCCCTGGCCGACGCCTGCTACCAGGTCACATGTGGTACATTTGTCACACTGACCCTCAACAAGCAGCTGCGCGGATGTATCGGCAGCCTTACATCCAACGAGCCCATTCGAAGCGGGGTGCGGCGCAATACAATCAATGCCGCCTTTCATGATCCCCGATTCGCACCGCTGAGCGCCGCCGATTTCGACAAAGTTACCATCGAGGTCAGCATCCTTTCGGAACCTCAGCTTCTCAATTACGGCGACAGCGACGATCTAGTGGAAAAACTGCGACCCGGCGTGGATGGTGTTATTTTGCGCAAGGATCTTGCCAGTGCCACGTTCTTGCCACAGGTATGGGAACAGCTTCCAGAAACGCCTGATTTTCTCAGCCATCTGTGCACCAAAGCCGGCCTTGCGGCCAACGCCTGGCGACAAACCCGCCTTGAAATTTCCACCTATCAGGTGCAGCACTTCACAGAACCCACCTGAATTTTACATGACAATAGATGAGAATATTTCCACATTATCGGATGATCACCTTTTTTATTTCTCATCTATTCTCACCCGCGGGCGAGCCGCAGCCTCCCATAAGCTGCGTTATTAAGCGCAAAGCATAGCAGACTATAGCTTTGCCCTTAAATGCCTTGCCTATGGAAACCTCCAGCTCGTCTAAAATCCAGGTCATACCTGAATTTTACATGACAATAGATGAGAATATTTCCACATTATCGGATGATCACCTTTTTTATTTCTCATCTATTCTCACCCGCGGGCGAGCCGGATACTCCCATAGGCTGCGTTATCTGCCCGCCATCGCGAGCTGCTCAGGCGAGGCGGGCGGGTTAAGGCTCATCCGAATTTTCGGCCTGATCGGCGTAGGCTTTCTTTCTTAAGAACCGTCGAATATAGGCCAGGATTGTCAACAGGGCAGCTGAAACAAATAAAATC
>JAHEIW010000075.1 GCA_024639185.1 Deltaproteobacteria bacterium
GATTCATTTTTTTAACGCGTCATTATGAAAGCGCTCTTGATTTTGATCTGGACGTCGCCAAACAGAAAACCAACGATAACCCTGTCTATTACGTCCAGTATGTGCACGCCCGCATTGCCAGTATCATGCGCAAGGGCGGCGCACAGGATGCCGGTGAGACTTGCTGGGACGATCAAGCGGTTGCCCGCCTTACGGCGCCTGAAGAAATTGACCTGATCAAAGCCCTGGCGCGCTATCCGGATATCCTGGCCGGCAGCGCCAAAAGCATGGAACCGCACCGAGTGACCTATTATTTGATGGAGCTTGCATCCGCCTTTCATACTTACTACAATAAGCACCGGGTATTATCCGATGATGATGTGTTACGCCGCGGCCGGCTCAATCTTGTATTGGCGGTTCAAAAGGTGATCCGCAACGGGCTTACGCTGCTGGGCGTGTCGGCGCCCGATCGAATGTAAATCCACCTGGATGTTGCATGAAAATTAATGAGATGATCTAATTTTTCAAAAAGGATAGATATCATTAATATCTCATTAATTTTCACCCGAAGGGCGGGCCTCAGGCTTCCATCTGCTGCGTTACCTGCCCGCCATCGCGAGCGCTCAGGCGAGGCGGGCGGGTTAAGCGCGAAGCATAGCTGACTATAGCTTGACTTCGGCAGAGCTCAGTCGAGGCCCGCGCTGAAATGCCTTGCATATGAAAGCCTGCGACCCGTGCAACATCCAGGTGCTACCTGAATATTGCATGAAAATAAATGCCAAGTGAGAAAAAAAAACAAACGCAAAGCGCCGGAATTTAAGAAGCCGTTCATTGTGCTGACCCGCAAAAAAATTGCCGGCTGGCTGTTGTTGATTTTTTTCCTGAGTGCCTGGATGTTTGTGTTGGGCGTTCTGGTGGGCCGGAGTACGGCGCCGCTGAAATTCAGTCTTGCAGCGCTGCAGGGAAAAACGACTGCCCCCCGGAAAGCGCCCCCGGCAAATCAGAACAAGAAACAGCCGCAGGACAAAGGGGTCTCTGTAAAGGATAAAACCAAACTTGATTTTTTTGAGGCCCTCAAGGAAGACAAGGAAGACACCCAGGTGTCGGTTCGGCCGAAGCCCAAAGTGGTCGAACGCAGGGATGAAAAGCCCGCCGAAAAAGCTGCCGCTCCCGAAAAAAAGACGACTAAATCCAAACCGGCTGAGCGTCCGCAAGCCACAGCGCCGGGCACGCAAAAAGGCGCTGCCGTTGCCAAAACAAACACGACCGGTCCGTCTTACACGATTCAGGCGGCTTCGTTGCGAAACACCGAAGATGCGGATCGAATGATCGCAAAATTGAAAAAGCAGGGCTATCCGGCATACCGGGCAATCGGAAAGGTCCAGGGCAAAGGCGTCTGGTTCAGGGTTCGCATCGGATCGTACAAGAGCAAATCCGAAGCGCGCCGCACACTGGATAAACTAAAAAAAGAAGGCCACAAACCGATCCTGGTGCTGCGTCAGTAAGGTCTTTCCCCCGGCAAATTCGTGGAATTCTTCGTTTGGCGAATGATGACGTGAAACTAAAAAAAGATTGCTTCGTCGCTATGCGCCTCGCAATGACCTTGGTGACTTCTGTTTTACATTGAATTAAGCATTGAACAGCCTTTAAGCATCGAATGATAAAAATGAATGTCATTGCGAGTGAAACGAAGCAACCGGATCGAATTATCGGATTACGCAGTTGAATAACTTTGCGCAAACCCTGTTAAAAGAAACAACTGACAACCGCCAACCAACAACGGACACTGAAAGACATGAAGATAACCAAAGAAGAAGTATTGTATGTTGCCCGGCTGGCCCGTCTGGATCTGGAGGCGGATGCCATCGACAAATTCGCCGGCCAAATTGACGAGATCCTGGGTTATATCGAAAAATTGAATCAGGTTGACACCGCCGGTATTGAGCCGACGTCCCATGCGATATCCCTGACCAATGCCTTCCGTCCGGACGAACAAAGGGAGCACCTTGATCGGCAGCGGGCGCTGGCCAATGCGCCCGAAAGCGAGGACGGTAGCTTTGTGGTCCCTAAAATAGTCGGATAATACTTTTTAAAGGGCCCCCTTTTGCCCAATTTCTGTGCTTGCCCAGTTAAATTCATCGTTGATGACGATTTAACCGGGGTCAAGCTCCAATTTTAATCCGCGACATACAACCCAGTATGCCTGTGGTTAAAATTGGCGCTTTCCTTGAACTTGGACAAAATTGAACCCTTTTAAACGCATTATACACATTTTTACTTAAGGCAGAATGCATAAATTATGGAATTGTATGAGTTGAGCATAGAAGAGGCGCATCGACGCCTGAAGCAAAAAGAGATTTCATCCGTGGAGTTGACCCGGGCGGTTCTGGAGCGCATCGCCGCGGTTGATAGCCGCGTGGATGCTTTTTTGAAAGTATCCGAAAATAAAGCACTCGCACAGGCCAAAGCAGCGGACCAAAAGATTGCCGGCGGTCATTGCGAGCCGTTGACCGGAATTCCGCTGGCCGTAAAAGATGTGATCTGCACCCGCGGGCTTGAGACCACCTGCGGCTCCAGGATACTTGAAAATTTTTTGCCTCCTTACAGTGCAACGGTGATTGAGAAGCTTGGGCACACGGGCGCCGTCATGCTGGGCAAAACCAATATGGATGAGTTTGCCATGGGCTCCTCTACGGAAAACTCGGGGTTTAAAAATACCCGCAACCCCTGGGATCTGACACGGGTGCCGGGCGGATCCAGCGGGGGATCGGCAGCGGCCGTCGCGGCCGATATGTGCCTGGGCGCCCTGGGCTCCGATACGGGGGGATCGATCCGCCAGCCGGCTTCTTTTTGCAGCACGGTGGGCCTGAAGCCCTCCTACGGACGGGTGTCGCGTTTCGGGCTGGTGGCGTTTGCCTCCTCGCTGGACCAAATCGGGCCCCTTTCAAAAAATGTGGCCGATTGCGCCCTCATGCTCAATGCGATCGCCGGGTATGATTCTGCAGATTCGACTTCCGTTCCCGCAGACGTGCCGGATTATGCGGGCGCATTGAAAGAGGGCTTAAAGGGCATCCGGGTGGGCATTCCCGTCGAATACGCTGCCGCCGAAGGCATGCACGCCGAAGTTTCCGATGCCGTCGCCAATGCAGTCAGGGTCATCGAGGATATGGGCGCCCGGACCATCGAGGTCTCGCTGCCGCACACACAATATGCGCTGGCGGCGTATTATGTGATTGCGCCGTCAGAGGCGAGCTCCAATCTGGCGCGCTATGACGGTGTCAAATATGGCGTCCGGGATGCCGATCAATATGATCTGCTCCAGATGTATCGCCGCACCCGCTCCCGGGGATTCGGGCCTGAAGTGCAGCGGCGCATTATTATCGGCACGTATTGTCTGTCGGCCGGATATTATGATGCCTATTACGGCAAGGCTTCACAGGTGCGAACCTTGATCGTGCAGGATTTTCAAAAGGCTTTTGAAAGCTGTGATGTGCTCTTATGCCCGGTGGCACCTGCGCCGGCATTTAAAATCGGCGAAAAGGTTGATGATCCGCTGACCATGTATTTGAGCGATATCTTCACTTTATCGGCCAATCTGGCGGGGATTCCCGGTATGTCGATTCCATGCGGATTTTCAAAAAAGGGTCTGCCCATCGGGCTGCAACTGCTGGGCCGACACTTTAACGAAGAAATGCTTCTCAAGGTGGCCTATAATTTCGAGCGGGTCACCGATTTTCATAAAAAAAGGCCGGATCTTTAGCAAAGGGCAAAGCGCTCAGGGCATAGCGTTTTCTAACCTATTTTTTTTCAAATTCCTTAACTCTATGCGCTCTGCGCCATGCGCCATGCCATTATGGTGGACAACAAACAACGGACTGTTTGTAATCTTTTCTAAAGTGGGAGCGGCTTTCAGCCGCGATAAAATACGACCAAAGGAGAACCCTGTTATGGCCACCGTACAACCGGAAGGCGAAGATTTAAGAAAAGCCGTTAAATGGATTTCTGAAGAGCGCAAATACAACCCCAAAGCGATACCGTCAAAACTCATCGAAGAAGCCTGCCTGAAATTCGATCTGTCACCGATGGATGCGGAATATCTCGCAAATTTTTTGAAGCAGAACAAAAAATAAAAGATCGCGGCCACAGGCCGCTCCCACCAGTTGGATAATGACAATAGGCGTGGGAGCGGCTTTTAGCCGCGATCAGAAAAACAGTTTCAAACAAGGCGCCTTTACATATGAAACCCGAAAAAGGCTCTCATTTATTGCGCAAAGGCCGAACCTCCATTCAAAATCAGCATTATCTGATTACAACGGCGGTGCATAAAAGAAGCCCCATATTGAATCAGCCTGAAACGGCTCAAATAATTCTATCCAGTCTACACTGGCTCGAATCTCAAAAAAGAATTGTCCTCGATGCTGCCGTGATTATGCCTGATCATTTACACCTTGTTGTTGCCTTGCGCCAGGGGTCTTTGTCTCTGCAAATGCGGAGTCTTAAGAGCTATACTGCCAAGGAAATAAATTCTCTCTTGAAAAGACAAGGCACTTTCTGGCAACCTCAATATCATGATCATGCATTGCGAAAGGATGAAGACCTGATTGAAGTCGTACGCTACACCCTAAATAATCCAGTACGGGCCGGGTTGGTTGACGATTTTCACAAGTATCCCTATTGGTATTGCAGGTGGGATGTTTAGATACTAATGAAATAATTAGGAATCGCGGCTGAAAGCCGCTCCCACAGCCGGAGGCCGCTCCCACAGCCAGAGTCCACTCCCGCAGCCAGAGACCATTTTAGTTGACGTGATAAGTACGACTTTTTAAAGTGGGAGCGGCTTTTAGCCGCGATAATTGAATTCAGAAAAGTACCCGATTGAAGGATTGCGGGTGAAGGCTGCTTCCACGAAAATAAAATTCCTAGCCTATCGAGAGGACCCAACATGGCCAAGATACGCGTCCTGCCCGAAACACTATCCAACAAAATTGCGGCCGGTGAAGTGGTCGAGCGGCCGGCGTCGGTGGTCAAAGAGCTGCTGGAAAATGCGCTGGATGCCGGCAGCACCCGCATTATCATTGAAGTCGAAAAAGGCGGTCAGTCCCTGATCCAGGTTTCCGACAATGGCTCGGGCATGGGGGCCGACGACGCGCTACTGGCCATCGAGCGGCACGCGACCAGTAAAATTTCCAGTGTTGATGACTTGTTTGCCATTCAGACCCTGGGGTTCAGGGGTGAAGCCCTGCCCAGTATCGCTTCCGTATCGCTTTTTTCGCTGGTTACCCGCGATTCGTCTGCGGATGTCGGCACCCAGATCATCGTCGAGGGCGGAAAGGTCCAGAGTGTCAGCGAAGCCGGCGCCCCGCAAGGGACCCTGGTTTGCGTCAAACAGCTGTTTTTCAATACACCGGCCCGCAAAAAATTTCTAAAAACAGTCGGCACCGAAATGAGCCACATCGCCGCTACGGTCTCCAGAATTGCCCTGAGCCATCCGGATGTGCAATTTCGCCTGGTCCACAACCATAAGGCTGTCAAAAGCTGGCCGCCCGCGTCCCGGCATGTCGACCGCATCGTTGAGGTGCTCGGCAAAGACGTTCGATCTGACCTGCATGCCATCCAATCGAATCACAACGGGCTGGTTGTTTCAGGCTGGATCGGCTCGCCGGCCGTTACGCGCCGAACCCCCCGGGGGCTGTATGTTTTTGTCAATGACCGATTTGTGCGCGATCGCACCATCCGGCATGGTGTCTTTGCGGGATTTGCACAGCGCCTGGTCAAAGGCCAGTTTCCGGTTGCCGTCATTTTCATCCGGGTACCTTTTGACCAGGTGGATGTAAATGTGCACCCGACCAAAAATGAAGTCCGCTTTGTCAACCCGCAGCGGGTGCATGAAGCTGTAAAAGGGGCTGTCGCCCAGACTCTGTATGAAATGGAGCGTGTCAACTGGCGCTCGGCCGACAGCCCCCAGCGACCGACATCCGAAAGTACAACAGCGGTTGCTGAGTCGCCGACAACCTTTACACTGCCAGGCATTGAGACCCGATCCGCCAAGAAGACTCAATTTTCTTATTCGCAGACCGGCTTCCACCGACCGGTAGCAAGCAGCCAGCAGCCATTAGCCAGTGGGCCGATACACCGGCAGCCGGCAGCCGGCAGCCAGGGGCGCCAGGAGCCGATATTCGACAACAAAGGCTTCAGCGCTTTAAGGCACGTCGGCCAGCTGCACGCCACCTATATTGTATGTGAATCCGATGCCGGCCTGGTGCTCATCGATCACCACGCCGCCCATGAGCGGATTGTCTTTGAACAGTTGCAGCGGCGTGCCGATGATCAATCCGCGGCCGCCCAGAAGCTGGTGGCCCCCGAAACCCTCGAGCTCAATTTCAGAGAAGCCGAAATTTTAGCACAGATGATTCCGGATTTAAAAACCCTGGGCCTGGAGATCGAACCATTCGGCAAAAATTCATTTGCGATCAAGGCCGTGCCGGGCCTGCTGGCGGGGCGCAACCTCAAACCCATGATCATCGAGATCGTGGAAAAAGCAGCCGAAACGGGCTATTCGCCGGGCCTGAATGAAGCCCTGGACGAATGCCGCCGCGTGATGGCCTGCCACGTCGCCCTGCGGGCCCATCAGGCGCTGACCGCAGAGCAGATCCGGCAGCTGCTTGCGCAACTGGATGAATGCGACCACCCTTCCCATTGCCCCCACGGGCGCCCCACCTGGATCCGCTGGGATCTGATGACCCTGGAAAAGCTGTTTAAACGCGTGGTTTAGAATTTGAGGGCTTGCTTTGCTGCTGATGCCGGGAAATATGCCGTGGGAAGTGCGGGCCCAACGTTAAAGGCGGCAGGAAAAAAATTATCACGAAAGCACGAAAAATGAAACATTTCGTGCTTTTTGGATTTTCATGATTTCGGAGTAGAAACTCATGCGGAAAATACAAATTATCAATAATAATAAAATCTTAAATTAATCGTGAAAACCCTTGACATCCTATAATCTTCATTCTATGATATTTAAAATTTCCTTTTTCTGGCATCAGCACGTTCATCTATTATTAGGCTAATAGGGGTTTTGGGAAAACCACTTTATTTTATCCCGCTGATGCCGGCAAACTATCGCGCGAAAAGGAGGTGAGTCCGCAACCTGTCAGCATCGAGCGCAACACAGGAAATTATTAGGCGAAAGAATTCAATTATTAGGCAAATGGTTGAACTTTTATTAATCCGTTAAGGAGGAAAATTAAGATGAAGAAAATCATATTTATTATGGCTGCGGTGGCCCTGATTGCGTCACCGGCCCTGGCCGTGGATTGGAACTTTTACGGGTCCGCCCGTATGGCTACCTTTTATGAGTCCCGGGATTTTGGTAATGGCGCATTCACAGACTTAGACGATGGAGGCCTTACACCGAAACTGGGCGCAGATCAAGACGCACGGCTGTCATGGGATTTGCAGGGCAACTCCCGTCTGGGCGCCACCGTTAAAGCCGAAAACATCGGCGGTCGCTTTGAATTCGGCATCAACGAATCCGATGTGACCTCGCGGCGTATCTTCGGTACCTGGGATTTTGGTGCGGCCACGCTGAAGGTCGGCAAAGACTACACGCCGATCTCGCAGTTTACCTCCGGTCAGGTATTTGGCAGCGATGCCGGCCTGCTGGGGCTGGGTGCGGCTTACGGCAGCCGGGTCGGCCAAATTTCCCTGTCCTTTGGCGGCTTTGAGATTGCGGCCATCGACAACCAGGGCGGCGCGATCGACAATTTAACCACCGGGGATGTCGATAAATACCTTCCCAGGCTGGAAGCGAAATTCGGTATGTCTTTTGACACCTGGAACTTCAATGTCAGGGGCGGCTATCAGTACTACGAGATTGAAGATGCCGGCATTCTGAGTAAAAGTGTCGATGTGGACTCATACATTCTTGGCGCCGATGTTGGTTTTAACTTCGGACCGTTTACTCTCAGAGGCGCCGGGTCCTTTGGTCAAAACTTTAACGAAGCCGGTTGGGCGTTTGGGAGTTTTACTGGCGGACCGGGTGCTCCAAACGCTTCGTTTACAGGCGGCTCTAACACTGATGATGTGAAGGTCTGGCAGGCGATGGCAGCCGGTGCATTCAAATTCACCGATCAGCTTACCTTTGAGTTGGGCGGCGGTTACTACAAAGCTGATCCCGATGCAAATTTCGTAAAATCCTCATCCGGTGTTGCTCTTTACGGCCAGGCTGTTATTGGCATGGCACCGGGCGTGTTCCTTGTTCCCGAAGCGGGTTACAATACCTACCTGGCTGACTACGACGGCAATGGCTTCTCAGCGGGTAAACAGATCTATCTGGGTGCCAAATGGCAGATCGACTTCTAAGTCGCCAAAGCGTTCTGTTTTAGCTGCTTAGATAGCTAAGAAAATAAAACCCGGGGTGACATTTCACCCCGGGTTTTTTATTATAAAATCGGGCGGGGATAAACCCCGCCCCTACATGCTTGATATAACCATTTTGTGTAGGGGCGGGCTTTATGCCCGCCCATCTATTTGTGCCTTCCAATGTCAAAATTTATAGGCGCAAGTTTTATCCCTTGTTGTAGATCTCCCGCCAATCTGGCCACACTTCCGATCCAGACCAACGGTAACGGGTTGGTTCGGCAATAATTTTTGCCCTGATCGGATTTTCCCAAAGATAACAGGCAATATTGCGCAGAGAGTCCTCTTTTCGGATGGCATGATCAAAAAAGCTGCGTTGCCACAATTTCCGCCCTGCTTCATAAGAACGGGCAATAGGCGTTAATTTGCCCTTAAGCAGTCGGATAACTTTTATGATGTTCACACCTTGAATAATAAGGTGAAGGTGATCGGGCATGATGCACCAGGCGAATACTTTCAATTTGTGTAATGAGGGTAATTCTTTGATTAGCTGCACCGACTCCAGGCAGAGGGAAGGATATCGGGTAAACCACGGATACTTATGATGGGTGCTGATGGTAATAAAGAAGGATCGACCTTGATCATATACTGCAGCAGGAAGGCGGATCTTTTTACGTGCTGGAAAACGGTTCACGATTTCAGGATGCAGGATAAATAAGATCAATAAGAGTGGGCGGGGTTTATCTCTGCCCGTGCTGAATGCTGTACCAAATATCATGTTAGGACGGCAGCTCGTAGGCAATGATCGTGCTTTTGGGTTCGCCGATCAGTATGATACTGCCTTCACTTAAAATAACCGCGGCCACCAGCTCAAGCTTGCCGTCATTGTCAAAATCTCCGAGGGTGTAGTCACGGATGAAGCCGGAGATCTTGCGTGTCTTCCAGCGGGTATTCAATCCAAGACCATCCCAGATCATGGACTCAAAGTGGGCGTTAGTGAACTTTCTGAATTTTTCAAGGTGCCCGCGCGCGATGTCGTAATTTTTAACGACAATCACCTCTGTTTCGCCGTCACCGTCAGAATCGGTTGTCAGCAGGCGCATGGGGTAATAAATGGGATTTTGAACCTGGTCCCGGCGGTCTTTTTCACCGAGGCTGTACAGCGTGCTGCCGCCGTATCGATCGCTGCTTTTCCACAGTTCTTTGCCGTTGGCATCAAACACCTGGATGCGATCGTCTTGACCATAGGCCACGGCGCTTTCCTGCTTGTCGTTTAAAATATCGCCCAGCGAAAATCCCATCACCTGTAAATTTTTGGGGGTTTTGATCATGGTTTCGGGCTCATATGTTGAATTTTTCCAGGTCATATCATAAATGCGGCCCGAAAACGGTTTGGCCACGCGGTGTCTCTGGCCAAGCAGGATTTTTCCGCGGTGCGGCACCTCGGTTACCCGGAAATACCAGGGGGTGCTGTCGACAATTTCGATGAAATTGGTGCCGTCGTATTCATATACCGATGACTCTATGACGCGCCGTGACCCACCCAGGCGGGTCACAAAGATTTCAGGATAGCCGTTGTCGTTGATATCGGCGATATCCACGCCGATGTTGAGACGATTGTCATTTTGTTTGATCTCGTGGGCCTTATAAAACTTTCCGCCCTCTGCGCGATAAACAATCAATTCTTGCGGGGTTGCCACTACGGTTTCATTCTTACCATCACGGTCCACATCGCCCATGGCCAGACCGTTTATCAGGTGCTGGAACCTGGCGCTGCGCCAGAATTTTTGAAACTCAGACTGCTCGTCGCTCCCCGACATAATAAACGGTGAGCCTTCGCCTTCTGCACTGCCGCGCCCTTTTACCAGCTTTTCTGGATGGGCCTGCAACTCGTCCTGGGGTGCCGGTTTGCTGGTTGCCGCTGGCGGCGGCGCTGCCTTCTGGGCGACTTCAGCCTGCTGGCCGAATACGGCGCTGTTTATTTGAGTCGCCATCTGGTTGACTTTGGTAATGATGCCCCCCAGGTCCTGGCTCTGCTCAAAAAAGCTGGTGGTGGGGGTTTGGGCGCTGACATCGACCATTTTTGCATCGAGACTAATGCTGTTTCCCAGAACCGTTACACTGCCAAACAGGGTGTAATCTGCAGCGAGGCCGGCGCCGATGGTGCGCGCTGCCGACTCGGTAACCGGGTCGGGGCTTCCCGCTGATTTAAAGGCATTTTCAGCTTCGCGGCGGCTGGTCACCTCCACCTCGCCTTCTTTTGACAGACGCGATGTGAGCATGTCAAAGATGCCGTTTTGCAAAAAGGACATATCCTTTTCAGCATTGATTTTAAACGGCAAAAGGGCAATGCGTTTGGGCTCGGCGGCTGTTGCAAAATTGAAGGATATTATAAAAAAAATGGCAAACCCTGTTAAGATTACATAAGTTATTGTATTTTTATATGATTTAAACAACAGTTCCTCCTTCAATTTTGGTCCGTTGTTGGTTGTCCGTGGTCCGTTGTTAAAATAGACGCGTTACGACGGACAACGGACGACCGACAACAAACTGATGCTGCAAACGGCTACAATTAAAAACGGTGCGACTTCATTTCTCCAATTGGCGTTTTAAAATGTCGTTGACCAGTTTCGGATTGGCTTTGCCGCGCGTGGCTTTCATGACCTGGCCAACGAAAAAACCCAGCAATTTGGTTTTACCGTTCCGGTAGGCCCGGACTTCAGCGGGATTGGCATCTACAACCGTCGAAACGATATCTTCGATGGCGCTTGAATCTGAAATCTGAATGAGCTTTTTTTCCTCGACAATCCGGCGTGCGGATTTACCCGATCGGGCCATCTCATCAAATACAATTTTGGCAATTTTACCACTAATGGTCTCATCGTCAACCAGTTTAAGAAGCTGCGCCAGATCCGAAGCCGATATGGGCGCCTGGTCAATGGATTTTCCCTGCGCATTTAACCATCCCAGCAATGATCCCATGATCCAGTTGCTCACCAGCTTGGGTCGGGATATGTTTTTCAGGCAATCCTCAAAATAGGTTGCCAGCTCGCGGTCAGACGTTAAAATGTCGGCATCATAGGACGGCAGCCCGTATGCGTCCACAAAGCGTTTCTTTTTTGCGGCCGGAAGCTCGGGTAAATCCCGACGCACCGTTTCAATCCAGTCAGATTCGATGACCAGCGGCAGCAGATCCGGGTCTGGAAAGTAACGGTAATCATGGGCTTCTTCTTTGCTGCGCATGGATTGGGTCCGGTTTTTTTCAGGGTCCCACAGTCGGGTTTCCTGGGTGACCGCGCCAGCGTCCGCCAAAACTTCCTGCTGGCGGCTGATTTCATATTGCAGCGCTTTTTCAACGTGTTTAAATGAGTTCAGGTTCTTTATTTCCGTGCGCGTGCCGAATGCCTCTGTGCCGGCCGGCCGGATGGACACATTGGCGTCACAGCGGAAGCTGCCCTCTTCCAGGTTACCGTCACAGATACCCAGATAACGGACAATAGCGCGCAACTGCCGCAGATAAGCGCCGGCGGCTTCCGGGGACCGGATATCCGGCTGGCTGACGATTTCAATCAATGGCACCCCGGTGCGGTTAAAATCAACCCGGCTGACGGGCCGTCCGGGGTCATGACTCAATTTGCCGGCATCTTCTTCCATGTGGATTCGGGTAATACCGATGTGATGCGTGCTGCCGTTCACCTCGACTGCAACATGCCCGTTGCGGGCAATCGGAAGTTCGTACTGTGAAATCTGGTAACCTTTGGGCAGATCAGGATAAAAGTAATTTTTACGGGCAAACCGGCTGACCGCTTCGATGTCACATCCGGTGGCCAGCGCCATGCGCAGGGTATACTCGACGACTTTTTTGTTTAACACCGGCAACACCCCCGGCATGCCCAGACATACCGGGCAGGTATGGGTATTGGGCGCTGCGCCAAATACCGTCGAGCAGGCGCAAAAAATCTTGGTTTTTGTTTTTAGCTGTGCATGTATTTCAAGCCCGATAACCGGTTCAAATTTCATACGGCTGAATCTGTATTATTGAACAATTATAGTCAAGTCATTTCCAGAACACCGGCCTCAGAGGATATGGCAGTCACTATTCGTTTTGCTGCCGGCGCTTATCACTTTTAGACGAAACCATCCGCCGTTCAGACGACGTTTTTTTACACAACCGTTATACCCCCCCTGGTATCGCTCAGCGGGCACCATCCGGTTCAGCGGCTGAGAAAAAGCGAAAAAAGTGCTGCATGATAAATTTCACCGTCGGCTTGTTGATGTGGAAATTATCACGGCCCTCGGAAAAGTAGGTGCGCCCACTCAGGGGCTGATACACCGTCGCCATTTCAAACGCCGGAAAATAATAGACATTTTGATGCCGTTCGGTAAATTCATCAGCCACGGCGCGCAGGGTTGATTTGGAGTTG
The DNA here is from genome assembly GCA_024639185.1 of Deltaproteobacteria bacterium. Taxonomy (GTDB): domain Bacteria; phylum Desulfobacterota; class Desulfobacteria; order Desulfobacterales; family JAHEIW01; genus JAHEIW01. The sequence continues at coordinate 12,759 of JAHEIW010000075.1, forward strand.
CAGCTGGCACTGATGACATCCGTATCCTGGCGGAACGTGGCCCACAGGTTCACCGGCGATAGGGTTATGATAATTTTGCAATCCGGATTGTGGGCGGCCATGATGTCGTGAATTCGTTCCAGATTGTCGAGGTTTTCCGCGTAACGGCTGACCCGGAAGCGGTAGCGGCGCATATCCCCGCCTTGATCAACATATGGACCGGCCGGTACACAAATCACCGAACCGTCAATGCTATCCTGCCAGATTTCGGTCAGGCCAAGGGTTATAATGAGCACTTTAGCTTTCTGAAGCACCTTTGCAGAGTGCTGCCGATGTTGCTCAAAGCCCTGCTCGGCCTCTTTTAAATGGTCGTAAAGAATGACCCTGCGGTAGGGGTCCTGGATTTGTTTTGATGTCGGCGCTGTCCACCAGCGCAGGTCCGGCTGCCACTGTTCGAAGGTATACTCGAAAATTTGGCGCAAACAATGCGTGCTGTAAACCCGCTCCCAGGCAGCGCTGGCATGCAGGGTTGCCGGATGGTAGGTTTCTTCTGTGAGATAGTTGTAATTGCGTCGCACCAGCCGGCGCTTTATTTCACGGGCAAAGCAGGATCCGATCGAAGCAATCGGTGTTTTGGGGGCAATGACGAAACGACCGGTCTCAGGTACCGGAAAGTTGCCGTCCAGCGGCGGATTCTCGAAAGAACCCGGCCAGACCTGCCAGGGCCGAAATTGATGTCCGGAAACCCTATCTGAGCGTGCCATTATTTTATCCTGATACGCGCTGCCGATATAGCATTATTTATTCATACCAAACACCAAACACGAAACACCAAACACTGGCTAAGCATGACTTTTTACAAAACCTTTAAACTATAGCTGAACATAACATAATTCAACCCGGCGCCTAAAACCAACTTTTTCTGTGTTGTGGACCCTTATGTTGGTGGGTGAATCCCACCCAATGATAATCCTATAACAAATTGACCGAGCGATTGAAAGCCCCGGGCCATTACTGTCGCTCAGGCCCGGCCCGCGCCTGAAACGGGCCTGTCAAATTCGATATTATATTAATTTCAGTATATTACAACAAATTCGACCACGGTCGTCACGTGACCCGAAGGCGTCGTTTCAGAAAATCGGCTGCGATTCGATCTGCTGCCTAAGGGTCCGAATTCCAACCATTTGTTGACAAAAACAGCCTGCCTATTTTATATGAAACCATTTTGCATCTATGGTGAAATAAAACGGATGGGTTAACCACAAAGACACGCAGAACACAAAGAGGGCATCGGTTATTTTGGGCCGGCATTTTAGGCTGCACGTATGATAGGAAGCATGCATGGGACGTAATTCGACATATAACATTTTAATGTACTCCCACGACACTTACGGGCTGGGACATATCCGCCGAACGATGGCCATTGCCGCACATTTGCTGGGGCCGCGCGTCAATATACTCATTTTGACCGGGTCGCCGATCGCCGGCCGTTTTTCATTTCCCGAGCAGATTGATTTTGTGCGTATCCCCGGGATGATCAAAAAAACCAACGAAGAATACCTGCCGCTTTCAATTAAAATCAATGCCAGACACGCGCTGGATATCCGCAAAAATATCATCACCGCGACGGCTAAAACATTCCAGCCGCAGCTTTTTATCGTCGACAAAGAACCGCTCGGCCTGCGTAAAGAGGTGCTGCCGACCCTCAAATGGTTGCAGCGCTCACGTCCCGATACCCGGGCCATTCTGGGCCTCAGGGATATCATGGATGATGCGGCCACGGTTAAAAAAGACTGGCAGGAAAAAGGCATCTATGAAATCCTGCAAAATCTGTATTCGGAAATCTGGGTATACGGCAACCGCGAATTCTATGACCCGGTTAAAGAATACGATATTACCGAATCGATCAGCCAAAAAATGTATTTTACGGGATATATCCCGCGCAAGATGCCCGGTCCGGAAGCGGTGCGCAATATCCGCAAAGAGCTTGGCGTCAAACCCGACGATAAGCTGGTGGTGGTCACCACCGGCGGCGGGGGCGACGGATATCTTGTGATGAGCAACTATGTGAGCATGCTGGAATCTGAGGCCAAACCGGCGCCTTTTAAAAGCGTGCTGATCACCGGTCCGTTTATGCCCAAAAACAAACGCCGCAAAATCTTTAAACGCGCCAGAAAACTCGGCGTGCGGGGGTATCATTTCTACCGCCAGATGGAGAAAATATTTGCCGCTGCCGATCTGGTCGTCTGTATGGGGGGTTACAATACGCTTTGTGAAATTTTAAGTCAGGGGACGCCCAGTTTGGTCATACCCCGTGAAACACCGCGCAAAGAGCAGCTGATTCGGGCCCAGGCATTCAAGCGGCATAATCTGGTGGATTATATCCCCTGGGCCGAACTTGGACCCGCCATTTTGCAGGACAAAATTTTATCCTTTCTGGAGAGTTCCGAGCCTTACCTGGAGGCCATTTCGCAATTTCGTTTTACCGGCATTGAGACCATGCAGCAGCGGATTCAGTCTTTCAGGTCTAAACGCGCATGAAAGCCCTTCACCAGCCTTGCCTGGGAATGATCCTCAAGGGTTATCCCCGAATTTCTGAAACTTTTATTTCCAATGAAATTCTGTTGCTCGAGAAAATGGGTTTTGCGATCCACCTGTTTTCCATGCGCCGGCCCCGGGAAAACTTCACCCATCAAAGCGTCGCCCAAATCCAGGCCGGGGTCGACTATTTACCCGAAACCCTGCTGCGTCCCCTGCCGCGTCTGATCTACCATAATGGCCTGCTGGCCGCCCGGCGGCCTGCCGTTTATGCGTTGGCGCTAAAAAAAGCGCTGCAACGCTTCAGACGGACCCGAAAAACAGCCACCCTCAAGCATTTGTTTCAGGCCGGCTATCTTGTCCGGCGTTTACTGCCCGCACACCCCAGCCTGCATTTGCATGCGCATTTTGCTCATTCACCGTCATCGGTGGCCATGTTTGCGAGCCTGCTCAGCGGGGTGCCGTTCAGCTTTACCGCCCATGCCAAAGATATTTATACCTCGGACCCCAGACAGCTGCGGGAAAAAATGGCGCTGGCCAAATTTGTGGTTACCTGTACCGAATATAACCGCCGCTATCTGAATAAGCTGTGCGGCGATCCGCCGCGTCCGATCTATCGCGTTTACCATGGCATCGATACGCAACTGTTTTCGCAGAATCTCGATATTGCGGCCAAAGTGACCCAGCCCTACCGCATCTTGACGGTCGCCCGTCTGACTGCCAAAAAGGGGTTGCCCACTGTTTATCGGGCCCTGAAAATATTACAGGACACGGGCGTTGCCTTTGAGCATACCCTCATCGGTGATGGTGAGGATCGCCGCAAAATTTTAGCCGTCATAAACGATTTGGACCTGGGTGCCTGTACCCGCTGGTTGGGGGCGCAGCCCCATGAAGTGGTGCTGGAACATTACAAACGGGCCCATCTGTTTGTGCTGGGCTGTGAAGTGGCGCCCAATGGCGATCGAGATGGAATTCCCAACGTTTTATTCGAAAGTATGGCCATGGGGGTGCCGGTAGTGGCCACCCCTGTTTCGGCCATTCCCGAACTTGTTGATACTGGTAAAACGGGTCTGCTGGTCGAACCCGCGGCTCCTGAAAAAATGGCGCAGGCCATGCTGCGGTTGCTGACCGATGACGGCCTCCGAGCCAGAATCATCCCTGCAGCCCGGCAGCAGGTTATGCGAAACTTTGACAACAAGACTCTGATAGACGGTTTGGCCACCGCTTATCGTAAAGAAATCAAGGCCTTCCGGCACGTGACCGTCAATGGGGCCGGATCAGCCCAAAGCCGGCAGGGTCAACCTTTATAACCCCTGGTGCGTCTAAGTGTTCCCGACCGGTGCCGCATGCCATGGGCGCATTCATGTGACGGCATGAACCATGGCTTGACATCTAAGTCTTCGATTTCTATACTTTTCAGTAAACAACATCCCTGTCGGGCAAAATTGGCACACGCAACCTGTGAGCGAGCACCATTTTGATCCGGACATATTGCAAATGTTTTCTGAGACACAAAACGAATATGCGACAGCACGTTCGATCGCATGGGAGGATAAATGAGGATTCTATCGCTGTTTTACGGCCATGATGCCAGCTGCGCCCTGCTGGAAGACGGAGAGCCTGTTGCTGTGCTAGAAAAAGAACGATTAACCCGCATCAAGCACGATCAGGGGGCCATGGATCTTGAACCGATCCTGGAAACTTACGGCTGGGCGCCTGACAGTATTGATGTTGTCGTCATATGCCCCCAGGCCAGACCGACTTTAGAAGGTCGGTTGTATGCGTGGGAACTTCGGGGCAAAACCTATGAGGCCAATCCTGACTATCTGAAGGCAGGCTGGGCGGGACCGGTTGAATACCGTTACAGCCGGCATCAAATCAGGCTGTTCGGTCGCTGGTATGATGGCTATGCCGTCGACCATCACCTGGCACATGTGGCCGGCGCTTTGTTTACCGCCCCGTTTGAAGAGGCCTGCCTTCTGACCGCCGACGGTGGCGGCGACTTTAAGATGTGTGCCCTGGCCTATGGCAGCGGGAATAAAATACCGCAAATCGAATACGGCTGGGGGTACGAAGGTGTCGGTCGCCTGCAGCTAAACATCGGCCGGACATGGGCCTCCATCGGTGAATATAATTTTGGGATGAAACGGCTGGAAGGTGCCGGCAAACTCATGGGACTTGCCAGCTATGGCACGCCGCGGGATGACATTATCGACATTTTACGGCAGCAGATGCTTTACCATCCGTTTTCACCCTATCCAAGAGACGAATCCGGAAACCTTAAAGTTGCGCAACTTGATCCCGAAGGCCAATTTGCGCAGGATTTGTGCGCATCTTTGCAGGCGCTGACCACCGAATTTTACCTGGAGGCTGCAGCCCGCGTAAAATCGTGGCATCCTTCAAAGCACCTGGTTTTAACGGGCGGCTGTTCGATGAATTGCATCGCCAATACAGCTGTTCACAAAAGCGGTTTGTTTGACGATACCTGGGTGCCGGCTCAACCCCACGACGGGGGTATCGGTCTGGGCCAGGCCCTGTTTGTCTGGCACCATGTTCTGGAGCAGCCCCGGGTGCCTAAAGCGTGGAGTCCTTATCTGGGAACCGACGCAGGGGATCTGCGTGCCGATGTGATCCCGCAGATCATTCAATTTTTGGAAGCGGGTAAAAGTGTCGGTCTATGCTATGGGCGGGCCGAATCAGGGCCCCGGGCGCTCGGGCATCGCAGCATTCTGCTGGACCCGCGCATTCCCGACGGTAAAGAGCGCTTGAACCAGCGGGTTAAACACCGTGAATGGTACCGTCCGTTTGCACCGATGGTGCTCGGAGATTGGGGTGTGCCCAGCAAGTACATGTCCTACGTTGTGCCGACCGATGCCGAGCAGGTACCGGCAATCACCCATATTGACGGCACCAGCCGGCCTCAGGTTGTCGATGGCCGGGACGACCCCCTTATCTTGAAGTTATTATTGGCCTGGCGGGACAGGACCGGCTGCCCCCTCCTTTTGAATACGTCTTTTAATTGCCAGGAGCCGCTGGTGGATACCATTGAGCAGGCCCGGGCAACGTGGAAGCGTACCGATCTCGATGTGCTGGTCACCCCTGAAGGGATCGAGGTCGACAAAACCGGGACCGATGAACGCCTGGCGCCAGCCGCTTTCAAAAATGCCTCCCTGCGGGCTTCATCCGGATGAAAATCTGTTATTATACGCCGTTTAAGCCTCTTTCCCACGTCAATCCTTCCGGCGATTGGGTAACGGCAACCGGC
>JAHEIW010000220.1 GCA_024639185.1 Deltaproteobacteria bacterium
CAGGCGGGACGGCGGAATGCCGGCTCCCTGACAGATTTCAGTTAAGCTTAATTTGCTATCGGCCCTTAACTGAATCAATCGCTCGCTAAATTCACTCATCGGCCATCTCCTTCATGCTAAAAATATAACGGGATTCCTTAGCCCCATATAAGGTTTGGTGTTAAATTCCGCAATCGTTATTTGACCATGTGCCCGGCAGTCGACGGCTGTAAAAAATGCATCATTTCAGCCCACCAGGGCTCGTCGGAGCCGGATGGCCAGCTATTATGCCCTGCCGCTGCAAATGTCCACAGACGCTTTGGCCCGGGCAAGGCTTCATACAGGCGACCGGTCAGCCGATTGGGGATGATTTCATCCTGTCCGGCCTGTATGACGGCAACCGGGCCCTGATAATTTGCCAGATTTGCCACGTTATCATAACGGTCTTTGACAATCCAGCGCGCCGGTAAAAACCAGTATTGGTCCTGGGCCAGATTCGGTAATGTATCCCAGGGGGTGATCAAGGCCACACCTTGGATGGGTACGTTTGTTTGGGCCACCGCTGCACACACGACCCCACACCCGAGAGATTCACCCAGAAGAAAAATCGGCAGACCAAATTCTTTTGACACCAGGTGGATCGTTTCAACGGCATCGGTCGTAAATTGAGTTTCACCGGTTTTCCCCGGGCGGGCGCCATAACCGGGGTATTCGGCCAGGAGCACCCGATAGTCGAGGCGGTTGAGCGCAGTGGTGTAATACAAACGATTGAGGGCGTTACCCGCGTTTCCGTGGAACACGATTATCGTACCGCTTGATTTGCCAGATTTACTTTCAGATACGAATCCACGGTATGTGTCAATTGTATCCGGCCAGATACGCAGGTTTTTGTTTTGCGCTAATTGGGCGATGGTTTCAGGATTCGTGCGGTTGGGGTGATAGATAAAAAAATCCTGGAAGAAATACATACCGCACACGATAATCAGATAAAATATGGGTAGGCGTATCATCAATTTTTTCATATGCCAGCTACGAATTGCAGAAATCCATAATGGTTTCAACCAGCACCCGGGTGGTTGTGACAACCGAATCTACATCCACATACTCAACGGCAGCATGTTCGCCATCGCCGGAGGGACCAAAAATAACGGCTGGAATGCCAGCTTGCGCTAAAACAGCGGAATCGAGCCAGGCCCAATTTCCTTGAAATTCAGGGGTTCGCTTGATAGTTGATTCGAAAGCCCGTTGGACACTCTGAACGATGGGCTGGTCGGGGGAAATTTCATATGCCGGCCGGAAGAAAAATACATCCAAATCGGCTTTGAACTGACTATCGCAGGATTGGATACCCCGCAGCAAGCCCTGAATTTCTGCGGTAACCATCTGGCGGTCTTCATCGGGCAGGTTGCGTCTTTCCAGCTCGACTTTGCAGTAATCCGGGTAGGTGCTCAGCTCGGTTCCGCCTGTGATCAAAGAGGCGTGAATGGACGGCGATCCCAGCAATGGATGTGTCCGGCGAATCAGGTTTGTTTTTGCGTGCTGTTCAATAGCCGTCAGCAAATGGCCGGCTTTGACAATGGCATCTATTCCCCGGTGCGGCAAACTGCCGTGTGCGGCGTGACCGAAAATTTCAATTCGAATCCAGGCAAAACCCTTATGGGCGATGACGATTTGCAGGTCCGTCGGTTCGCAGAGTATCGCTGCATCGGCACCATATTCGCTGACAACGGTCTCGGTTCCGATGCTGGCATACTCCTCATCGGCCACCAGCGCCAGAATCACATCGCCTTTTAGTTTGATGCCGGATTCGATCAGAGTTTGAAGCGCAATGATTTGCGCTGCCACACCGGCCTTCATATCCAGGGCTCCCCGGCCGTAAAGTTTGCCATCTTTCAAGCGGGCATCAAAGGGATCATCGGTCATATTGTCAACACTGACGGTATCTGTATGCCCGTTGAGCATTAAGTTTGGCCCACCGCCGGTTCCCGCTAAAATGCCAATAAGATTAACTCTATCCTTTTCAATGTTCTGATAGCGGACGGTTAATCCCAGCTTTTTAAGATAGCCCCCGATATAGCGACAAATCTCTGCCTCACCGACACCTTTAGCTGAAAGCGAGGGATTTACCGAGTTGATCTTTATCAGCGCCTGCATCAGGCTGACCAGGGCTTTGCGATTGATCTGGGAAACTGGCATCAATTGCTCCTTATGATCACCTCTGGCTGCCACTATTGTTTAATAACCGGTTTGATCTGGAGTGAGACGGTTTTTTTGCCGTTTTCGGTTTGTTGGGTCCCCGCCTCCGTGAAGCCATATCTTTGGTGAAATTGTCGCGAGATTTCATTTGGCGGTCGAAGATTATACTCACAAGCCATCTGGGGGATATGTCGTTGCACAGCAAAAGCCTCGAGATTTCGGTACAGGGCGGAAGCGACACCTTTGCGGCGAGCCTCAGCCGCAATGACGATGCGGTCAATATATACAAAATCGGGGTAGCGCTTTTTAAACCACAAAAAATTGAGACTGCCATAGTCGGCCTGGGGTTCAAAAGCAATTAAAAATCCCGCAGGTTGGTCATTTAATTCGACCACCCGGAAATAGATTGCCTGGTTGTAAAGATGCTGCATTTCACCCATCGAAATCGATCCGACATGGGGCAGATTGGATTGATTTAATACCAGCAACTGAGCGAGTTCGTCCGGTCGGACATTGCGAATGGTTAATGCTTTCATCGTTATTAGGATCTATTCAACCCCTGATACGGCGACAAATTGAGCTTCGGCAGCACCCGCCCGTATTTCTTTGGCAGCCGTATATTCCGGAGAATGATAAAATTCCTCTGCCCGGGCAAGATCGGGAAACGCCACCACCACCATGCGCCATTTTTCTTCCGGACCTTCGAAGGTGACGGTCTCACCCCCGCGAACAATAAAGCGGCCCCCATATTTGGCGATGATGTCCGGGGTTACCTTTATATATTCATTATACTTGTCCCAGTCGGTCACGTTCACTCTGGCAATCATGTATGCAGCCATCGGGTAATCCTCCTTTTAGATCGAGGTCTTTGGGGCTTCGGATCTGACTTGGATTTTCATGATACACAAAGGTTCGATGAAGGGGGAAGGGGAGCGCCTATCCGGCGCGGTAAAACTGTAACCGTTTTACCGCGCCAGACAGGAACGGTTTTTGCCTCTGGCGCAACCCAGGGCAACGAAAAAATGTCAAGCCGGAAGGTTTATTTGGCCTTGCCGATTCTGAACATCTTCGTGCCGCATGTGGGACAAACACCCTGGGTCGCAGGCCTTCCATTTTTCATTGTGATTTCCTTAGGGTCTTTCATTTCTCGTTTGGCTTTACACTTAACGCAATAAGCTTCCATGGTTTTACCTCCTCCAAATTATTTAAATGACGGCTTGAATGGGTTAACGGCAAATGTAATATGACGGGCCCACGCCTTTTTTCAACAGTCAATCTCGGCATACAGACGGGGCCTGTGATTCTGAATTTTATACTAAAAACATAAAATTTAGCAACATTATAAAACAAACAGCGTATCGATTTTCTAAATTCAGATTATAGCGGCCAAAATATTATGCCCCAATTTAATGATAATCGGCAGTGATCCTTTATATTTATAATTCTGTATACGCGCAGGTATAATTTATCGTACACCAAATCGGCAGTCCCATGAAAATACCGGCCATCTGAGTTTCTGCCAAAAATAAACCGGCTGATGCTGCTGAAAAATTAAAAAGACCTAAAGAGGTGATTAAACAGTGATTTTAAAATCCAGATGAAACCATGGGTGCTCCACGAGCTGGCTTTCGACCGGGGGTGAAATGTAATTCCCATTTGGTACCTATTTTGCAGTTGCATCTATTGCCGCCAATCAATTCGTTTACTGACCTTTTGGATCGAGCCGATAGACGGGGGGCGTTTTAAGGCTGTGGATCCACAAGTCCAGACAGATCGAAATCGGAGGTGGTAAGAAGGAGATCGATCATGCGGCGATCTTTTCCCGCTTTGGTGGCGGTTCCGGTGGCTCTATGTATATATGCAATGACGGCATGGGGGCAACAGTCACCGGAAACCGTCACCATTACAAAAGAATTAGAATTCAATGATGCATCCAAGGTCACCGGCAGCGATTGGCAAACGCCGGTGGCCACCTATAATGATGCCATCTATTACGTTTATGTCAACCGGCAGTTAAAGACGCTGATTGTTAAAAAGTCAGCGGATGGAATGATCACCAAAAGCGTTATCTTTGAAGAGACCGATCCGGCGGCCTGGTACAATGGTTCGTCTGTGGGTATAGATCGCAACGGGTACATCCATGTCGCCGGTAACATGCATCATTCTCCGTTTAATCATCCCAAAACTGGCAATCCTTATTATGAATACGCCTGGCAGTACGTCGTATCCGATAAACCGGAAGATATCTCTTCTTTTTCCTTTGTCGGCAGCGAGAGGGCGCGCGCCATCCCGGGAGACTGGATAACCTATCCTTCGTTTGCGCGGGACTTAAACGGTGTTCTGTATGTTACGTTTCGCCATCGCATAAAATTTGGTACCGGATGGTCGCCTGGTATTATGGCCGCCGCCATCGCCCGCTATGATGCCGACGCCAGGACCTGGGTCATGCTGGGCGGTACGGATTACGCCCATGCCGCCAAAACGTTTTTCTGGAACAATTCCGGGGCAGACGGCACCGCCTACCAACCCTACCGGCAGCGCATCTTTTTTGACCGCAACAACCGCATGCACATTACCTGGGTCGTAGATGACGGCAATGGCTCATCCGGCTATCATACCCACGTTCTGTATGCCTCATCCGATGACGGCGGCGATACCTTTAAGCGTGCGAACGGATCGTTGTATGAAACCTTGCCGATTACGCTTGCCAG
>JAHEIW010000221.1 GCA_024639185.1 Deltaproteobacteria bacterium
CACGTTATGAGGCCAGTTTAGTTATGAGGCGACAATTTAATTCCGTTTTATAATTTTATTTAATTCCTGGAAAATAATAAAAACTTCATCTAATTCTTCTCATTCCTTTCCCTTTTAATTCTCATCAATATTATTCTCGTTATTGAAGCTAACCGGTTCAACTAATTATTCCTATAATCGTTTTCTCAAATCCTCTAACAGGAGAGAAAACGATGACCAGGAGCCCCACACGCAAACGTCCATGCCGGGTATGTAAACGCTGGTTCATACCCCATCCACGACTTAAAGATCGGCAGAAGACCTGTGGTGATTCCCAATGTCAACGGGAATGGCACCGTAGAAAGTGTGAGCAATGGAATCACAACAATGTTGATTATTTCAAGGACAATTATCTGGATAAAAAACTTGAGCAAACCGGCACACCACGAAGCCGACTAAAGACCGGATTGCCGCTTTGTTATGTTCAGCAGCTCATCGGCACCCCCCAGCTGATCATCATCGAGTACCTGAGCCAGTTGCTCCTGCAACGCTGCGGCCATCTGATTCGTCCGCATCCCCTGGTCAATGGGCCATTGAGTGGTCAACAACCGGCATCGGAGTTTTTAAGAGGTGATCCGTATTCAACTTGTTGTAATTATTAAGCATTGTCACGGACTATGCCAAAAATGTTTTTAAGAGGTGATACACACATAACCTTCTGAAAACAATTATAATTTTAACCGACTATGCTCATAATGTTTTTAAGAGGCGATCGACTTTAGTCAATGAATCGGTATATAGCTGCGGACAATATGAAAGGAGTCAATCATGATCACCAAAAAGATTCTGATTGCCAATCGTATCCGACGCATCGATGGCGGCTTCAGCTTTATCCCGCATCGGTTTTTAACCGATGGATTTTTAAAGGCCTTAAGCCAACAGGAGTTGCTGTTGTATATCTTTCTGGTTTTGGCTGCGGATCGTTATGGACTCTCCTTTTACAGCTATGATCGCATCTGCTCATCTTTGCGCACCAGCCTTGAGCAATATACCGCTGCCAGAGACGGGCTGATTGAAAAAGACCTGATCGCCTTTGATGGCACCCTTTATCAGGTACTCTCTTTGCCGGCCAGTCCCACTCAAGGGCCAATGAATACACCCGGGTGGCAACTGACGGACTGTCAGACACCGGCGGCCATCGGACCCATCCTTGCTCAACTATTTAAAGGAGCTTAGCAAAAATGTCCGACTTTCATATCCAACAATGTATTGAATGGCTCAATTGGTACAGCCAACAATACGGACCGCCACAAAATGACCCTGCGACAGTTGTCCGACTGATCCGTGCCACTGCCGATTATCTTAACTGGATGAAATCCGTCAACTATAGTCTTGGCGCTCAACACCTGCACCGCAGGCAGTTGGAACTGTTTTTGGATTTTGTCAAAAACCGCCGTTTGCATTGGCAACAACTCTTTACCGTCAATACCCGTGAGCATTTTAAAAAAATCAGCGGACTTGCCACCACGGCAGCTATCAATGGGCTGTCACGGTATCTGGTTGAACAGGGGCAGATAAAGACCTCGCTGCCACAGCATCCACAGCAAAAAAAACTGACCGGCACATTTGAAGACTATTTGCAGTTCCGGAAAGACGGCCATCAGACAGACACCCACCAGTTAGTGGCCATCCGAAGAGTGCTCTTTGCTCTTTGCGATTACCTCAACGAGCAGGATATCACACTGCGCCAGCTTCGTATCGAAGATCTCGATGGCTTTATGGCAGAATTTTGTCAACCCTTTTCACCGGGCACCTGCCGTACCTATCGAACCATTGTGCGCGGCTTTTTGCGCTATCTGTATCAGCAAGGCATCTTAAAAAAAGACCTGGCGCCGCTTCTGATCGGCGCCCCGCAATTTGCCAAATCCAAACCCCCGAAATTTTTACGCCCTCATGAAGTTAAACTGTTGTTTGAGAGCCTGTCGGTTAACTGCGCCAAAGATCTTCGCACCTATGTCATGGTTCACCTGGCTTATACCTTGGGGCTGCGACCCTGTGAGATCTGCCGCATCACCTTAGATGACATCGGCTTTAAAAAATATCAAGTCACTATCGAAGATCGCAAAAACAACCAACCGTTAACGCTTCCCATCCCTGAGAAAACCCTGAAGGCCATTGTCGCCTATATGGTGGGCGGACGACGCTCCAAAAGCCATGACCGTCATCTTATTTTAAGCTTCCATGCCCCCTATGGGCCGATTGTCCCCGGCCTGGTGGGCCGCTATATTCAACAGGCCATGCACAAAGCCGGACTGAGCTCAACGCCTTATTGGCTGCGCCATTCCTATGCCCAGCACTTGCTAAGCTCCGGGGCCTCGATCTATGAGATCAAACAGATGCTGGGACATCGTCATATTGAATCCAGCCGTAAATATCTTCATATCCATACCGACTTGATGCGCGAGGTAATCTTAGATGAACCGCTTTGATAGTTTTTTGGCACCACAGCTTGAAGATTATATGACCTACAAGCGCCAACTGGGTTATGACATCCAAAGCTTGTGCTGGGCACTCAAAACCGTTGACCGCTATCTGGTCACTCAAAATGCCGGGCCAAAGGATCTGACTCCGGCATTTTTCCTTAGCTTGCAGGCCGATCTGCACACCCAAAATAAGTCTATCAATCGCCTGCTGTGCTGCACAAGAAAGTTGTTTGAATATCTGGTGCGCATAGAATACTGCCAGGATAATCCTTTAAGGGATATCCCCTGGCTGCCCGAAGAAAATTTTATCCCGTTTATCTTTTCTCCATCTCAAATCAATGAACTGATTCGTGCTACAGCTAAGCGTTTGCGAATATACGCCAAAAATTTTGTCAAAGATCTGGGCAGTTACATGGCCATTTTACTTTTGGCACGCTGCGGCATGCGCATTTACGAACCTTTGCGTCTGCAGCTTGAACACTTCCGTGCCGATGACAAAACACTTTACATAGAAAAGACCAAATTTAAAAAAGACCGCCTCATCCCCATACCCAATGCGGTGGTCACCGAAATTACCAATTATCTATCCGTACGTCGCAGTTTTTGGCATGCGGATTCCAACTCTTATCTGCTGGCGATGAGCAAAGAAAAACCCTTCTACGACGAGTTCATCCGACGGCGTTTTCACCAGGCGGTCGACGACATCGGCCTCAAGTGTTCCCGGCAAAACATCGGCAACACCAATATTGGTGCGCCCACGCCTCATTGCCTGAGACACAGCTTCGCCGTCAATACCCTAAAGCGCATCAAAGATAAGGGTAAATCCCCACAAAATGCCCTGCCGGTGCTGGCCGCCTATTTGGGCCACAGCGAGTATAAGCACACGGTTAAATATCTCAAGCTGCTCGATGCCGAGCATCGATACCAGTTAGTTAACTTTATCAAAACGCAAGACCGGGACCCATGAAACTGTCAACCTGTCTCAATCAGTTCTTTGTCCAATATCTGCCCCGCATCAAAGGCAGCAGTGAACAAACCATCCATGCTTATCGTGATGCCTACCGGCTGTTTTTACCCTTTGCCGCCGAATATCATCACATAAAAATCGCTTCATTGCGCATCCAACACCTTTCCGTGGAGCTGATTATTGCCTTTCTCAATCATTTAGAAGAAGAACGCAAAAATAGCGCTCGTACCCGTAACCTGCGCCTGGTGGCCATCAAATCGTTGGCCAAAATGCTCCGGTTTATGTATCCGCAGCACCGACAACTGGCTCAGCAAATCTTGAATATCCCTCAAAAACGCATGCAAAAAAAGCTGATCGGCTACCTGTACCCGGAAGAAATCATGGATGTCTACAATGTCGTTGATTTGAGAAAAAGTGAAGGCTTGCGCGATTACTGTCTGCTGCATCTGCTCTTTGACTCCGGCGCTCGGGCAACGGAAATCGCAACACTCAATGTCGACTACTTCGATGTCCACCACCAAACCCTGGCCATCTTGGGCAAAGGCAACCGCTTCCGCCAGATCAAGCTGTGGCCGAAAACCTGCGAGCTGATCACACTGTATATCCAAAAATATCGCGCTACGCCCAAAGCACTGTATCGTCATCGCCTTTTTATTAACCAGCGTGGACAAGCATTAACGCGTTCGGGCATCCATCGGCTTTGTCGAAAATATTTGCAGCGCGCCCTGCCGCCCAAACGCCTTAAATCCCTTCATGCGGCACACAGCTTCCGTCACGCGCGGGCCGTCAATATGCTTTCTTGCGGCAAACCCATTACCGATATCAAAATCCGCCTGGGACACGAAAATATCCAATCCACCATGGTTTACTTGCACATGGATCTGACTCACAAACGCAGTGTGCAAAAGAAATTTATTCAATACGCCCAATCAAGCCTTAAGCACGATGCCAAACTAGATGAACTCATCGACTGGGATCATAAAGAAGATATCCTGGCATGGCTCGACACCCTCTAAATTAAGACGAAAACAGCAATGGTGGGGATAAAAGAGGTATCAACTTACACAAATAAATATGGCGCAACTTTTTTTACAAATTTGCAATTTAATCGATAACTTATTGAAATTTAATCAAATCCAAATTTATCGCCATCAAATCAATATCTTGCATACTATCAGGGGGTTAAGGCAACTCGCACCATAGCGCACGGAATCTCCAATTTGAGTGCTTGCCATTTATTGTGGACTTGCGTATGCCATATGTAGTCGCTCACTGACCGGACTATGGTAAAAAGTCCTCTCTTGTATAATGCTGATATTGACTGAGCACTATTGCCAATAGTGCTCGCTCCAGATTACTCATCATATCGCAATTGAAAATATGATCTAAAAGCCTAATTTCGACTCCAAGGTCGTCAAACGCCAGTCCGCGCCAAAGTCTCTGAAGGTAACTCTCC
>JAHEIW010000222.1 GCA_024639185.1 Deltaproteobacteria bacterium
AAATGAGGGATTTTTCGCAAGGTCACGGAAGAATCAGATTTTATACCGGAGGCATACTTATAGTATGTCGAGGATTAAAATCTAATTCTGACACAGAGATTGCGGAAAATAACCATTTTCGGATGGAAATTTATTTTTGCATTAGTTGAGAGACAGCCTGCTCCAGCCCATCAATGGTCAGCTCAAACATCGGGAATATGTCGCGGATGACGGTAATGGTGCGGGTGTAGCCCCACATGGAAGCGGGTATAGGATTTAACCAGACCGCATGGGGAAAGGTTTGCACCAAGAGTTTAAGGCAATCAATGCTTGGCAGGCCGCTGCGTTCTTCAAGGTGGATGGAGCCGTCGGTGGACATTAGCTCATAGGGCGCCATGCTGGCATCACCCACGATCACCAACCGTGTTTCCGGATCAAAACGAGCAAATTGATCGATGGGCTGCGGCTTTTTGTAACGCGCGGTGTCTTTCCAGAGCGTGCTGTAAATGGTGTTGTGGAAAAAGTAAGTTTTCAGATCTTTAAACTGGGCGCGGGCGTAATCGAACAGGGTCTGCACAATGGGAATGTGCGGATCCATTGACCAGCCGCCGTTATCGATGGCCAGTATAATCTTGAGGCGATCTTTAAGCGAGCGGTCAAACACGATTTCGATCTCACCGCCGTTTTTCATGGTCTGGTAGATGGTTTCATCGATATTGACCTGATCTTTGGGGCCGAAGGGGACCAGATTGCGCAGGCGCTTTAAGGCTTCACCCATCAGGGCACTGGTCAGCGGCCCGTTAAGCGAATAATCCTTATATCTTCTATCCATGGCCACCTTTACCGCCGACTTGTTACCCGAGACACCCCCTACGCGCATGCCGCCGGGGTGATAACCGGAGTGCCCCACCGGCGAGTAGCCGCCGGTACCGATCCATTTGCCCCCGCCGTGATGGGCCTCGTCCTGTTCCTTGAGGCGCTCTTTGAAATATTCGATCAGCTCCTCAGGGGTCAGTTTCATCAGCGCCGATTCATCCATGCCCAGCAGGTCAGCCAGACCCTCAGGATTCTGCAACCAGGATTCCAGCATAAGGCGTGCCACCTCATCCAGCTCCATACCTTCCGGGTCCGGCATATCGGCGCCCTGAAAGCTGTGGGCGAAAACCTGATCATACAGATCGAAATAGCGCTCACTTTTTATCAGAATGGCCCGCGAAGCCGTATAAAAATCCTCGAGAGAGTTCACCAGCCCATTGCCCAGCGCCTTGTGCAGGGTTAAAAATGAGGTGGGGCTGACCGGTATGCCCACTCCCTTTAATTTATAGAAAAAATCAACGAACATAGCTCGCTTCGCTCGAGGTTCAAGGTTCAAAGGTTCAGGGTTCAAGGTTTGTGGCTTTGCGTTCCACTCTACGCCCCCACAAGCAGGATTCAAAAGTATTCGGTCAGCCACAAAGACACAAAGGCACTAAGATTAAACTGAAATTTTTTCTTTATGTCTCCATAAACGATAAAAACAATGCCAAGTCATATTTTTTAGGATTTAAAATACATATCATCTCTTAGCGTCTTGGTGCCTTAGTGGCAAAACTTGATATCCTAAATGAAAACAATCGGGTGGGGATAAACAACTCCCCTGCTTCTGATATCTGGTTTCTGTTTTCTGCCTTCTGGCCTCAGCACCCAGTCCTCAGCACTTGGCCCTCTTTTAGCAACAGTTGCCCGGCGGCTAAAGCCTTTAATATGACCTTCTGCGGCCGAGCATACCCTGCGCCTTCTGCAAATCCTGGCTCTTTTTAAACAGCACGCCCAGATACGGTAAATCGCCCTTGGCCAGCTGTTTGGGCTTAAAATCCGGATCCGCCTTGAGCGCTCGAAGCCAATTGATCAGCTCCCGGGTGGCCGGCCGCTTTTCAATATCACCGAATTCCCGCACGCCATAAAATGCCGTAATGGCATTATCGAGCATATCTGAATCGATTTTCGGAAAATGCACCCGAATAATCTTGCGCATCATCTCGGGTTCCGGAAAGGCAATGTGGTGAAAATTGCAACGGCCTAAAAACGGATCCGAAAGGTCCTTTTTGGCATTGGATGTAATGATGATGACCGGCCGGTATGCTGCCGGAATGGTTTTATCGATTTCAATGATGTCAAACTCCATCTGATCCAGAACATCCAGCATATCGTCCTGAAAATCGGTATCGGCCTTGTCAATTTCATCTATTAGAAGAACCGTTCGTTTATCCGCGGTAAAGGCCTGCCCGATTTTGCCCATGCGGATATAATCTTCTATTTTGCTGACATCGCGGCTTGAGTCACCGAAGCGGCTGTCGTTTAATCGGGTAAGGGTGTCGTACTGATACAGGGCCTCGATAAGCTTCATGCTCGATTTCACATTTAGTACAATCAGGGGCATTTTTAAACTCTCAGCAATAGCATGCGCCAGCATGGTTTTGCCGGTACCGGGCTCTCCCTTCAACAGCAGTGGCATTTCCAGCGCCATGGATATGTTGACAATCCTGGCCAGTTCTTCATCGAGCACATAGCGTGTCGCGCCTGTAAAGCTTTTGTTTGCATTTTCACTCATTCATTACCTCTCTATATTGTCAATATTATGTAAATTTCGGGCCCAATTAACTGAGGGGTCGGGGAGTTTTTCCATCCAACCCCTGATAATAACGGAATGAATTATCAGCAGCGAAATCGTGCACTGTCTGAAGTCGCTGATATTTCATTCCGCCGTCAATTTAAGGAAAACTCCCCGACCCCTCAATTAACTTAGTGTCAGTTTTCAGCAGTCAGCTTTCAGTCAACGGGTTCCGGGGTTCTGCGTTCAAAGGTTGCGGGGTTAACAGATGGCAGCTTGAATCAAAAATCAGTAGTCTGCAATATGCGGCCAGGTGTCTGACCGTTCGCTTTAACCCTGAACCGGGAACCTTGAACCTTTGAACCTTAGTTTACGGTTTGTCGAATCTGCTCCGAAACCTCCCGCGTAAGTTGTAAGACTTTGACGGCCTGATCGACACTTAACGATCCGGCACCGCAACTGGGTGTAATCAACGATTGGGCGATCAATTGATCCGCATCAATACCCAGATTTTGCACCTGCTCCGCCTTTTGATGCCACTGATCAACCAGAGATGCGCTGGTTGCTTTCTCGAGTTCATCGGGATTTAACGTCGGCACCATGCCCCAGGCAATGATCTTGCCGGCATCCAGAAAGGCCTTGATCTGTTCAGCATACAGGATAAACCGATCAAAATATGCATAGGCATCAAAACTGACGACATCAGCAGCAGAATCCAGGACCAGCGCCCAATCCGTATTGGCGCACACATGCACCCCGGCCAGACCACCCTCTGCATGCACCCCATCAATGACTTCCGCAAGACTCCCGGCAATCTCATCCCGCGAAATACTGATAAACTCAGATGAGCCAAAACCGGCCAGGCCTGGCTCATCCAGAAAAATAATGACCGGGCAGTCAAATTGCTTTAACTGCTGCACCTGCCAGCGGGATTTTAAGGCCAGTAATTTTACAGCGACATCCTTTAGCTGCTCGTCGTAAATAATGGCCCTTCTGTTTTGATCTCCTATGGCGGTGCAAAATGTGAAGGGTCCGGTAACCTGGCCTTTTACCGCAGCCGGAGCGGAATCGATGTCTTTTAGACTGTCGATAAAGACAAAAAACCCCCTGGCGGTCTCTGCACTCAACGAAAACCTGGATGCAGACAGGTCGGCATCGCCGTCCGCCACAGCCATATAGTCTTCGTAGTACTTTAAAATTTCATTCTCAAAATCAGCCTGATCGGTATCAATGTATACCCTGTCCGCTGTTGCACATATCCCCGGCAAACCCGGCATAAATTGAGCAACCATGCCTTCTTCCTTGTTTGCCGGAAGCTGAATCCACAATGGGATTTGCGGCGTATATTCCAGGACAAGCTGACAGGCCCTGGCATGATCCGTCAGCGGCAGACTACCGATTAGTGCCGGCAAGCACCGGGGCAGGAAATTGCTTTCCATAGTGGCAACTCCTTGGATGCTGGTCTCAATATCATTTATCACTTTACCAAAATTTTCAGATTATCACGCAATATAATTCTTGACAAGCTTTAGATCGGCCCCAACGTTTTAGTCAGGAATCAATTTCAGGCCGCCTGTATATAAATTCCCTTAATCTGAAAAGATTGACACAAAAAATGGCCGGTGTTATAGTCGAAATCCCGATGGGGAAAGGTCCGATTTTCGGCCATTGACTGGCTGAAAACAACTGATAGGACGTCGAGGTTATCCGTGGCAGACATCATTTCTTTAGATAAAAAACTTGATCTGGTAAAAGATAAAAAAGCAGCTTTGGTTCGAAGACGCAAGGTATTGGCTGTACAAAAAGTATTCCAATGTACGCATTGCTCGATGAAATGCGAGAAATGCGGTACCCAGATCGAACATGACCCCGAGGTCGGTAAAAAATACCGCCGAAATCTAAGAGTGCCCTATAATTTTTGTCTGGGTTGCTCTGAAGAATATTTAGAATATATTGAACGCCTGAAAGGTCGGGGGGATGAGGACTGCTACTGGCACAACGAATCCTGGATTGATTCCTGGACGAAATGGATCGAATATCAGAGCAGCGTGGATCGCTATATCAAATCAAAAGAGTTCAAAAAGCTGCTCGATGAGCTAAAACAATCCAGGACCGATTAGGAGGTAATATGTTTGGAATAGGAATGCCGGAATTGATTATCATACTGGTAATCATTCTGATTATATTTGGCGCCGGAAAACTGCCAGAAATCGGAGCCGGAATGGGAAAGGCCATCCGAAATTTCAAAGGTGAGTCAGACGAGGAAGAAAAAAAAGATCCTGAGAAGATTGAAGAGGAAAAAAAAGAATAA
>JAHEIW010000076.1 GCA_024639185.1 Deltaproteobacteria bacterium
TCACCGTCCGCAGCGATAAGCACGTCTAACTCCACCGCATCAACGCCAAGCTCGCACGCCCGGGAAAAGCCCGCCAGCGTATTTTCAGGCATCAGCCCGGCAGCACCGCGATGCCCGATGACATAAACATTTTTTTCAAGCCCACGAGTGGATTCGGGTACCGGTTCCCCGGGAGCGAACCGGCAGGATAGTGTTAGCAGAAGGAAAACGCTGCCCAGTGTGACTATCGTCAATACACGATACATTATCGCTGATAATCGCTTCATTTATAAACTCCCCACAGCGTCTTAACATGTCGTGGAAAAATGGACATCGAATTATTGGCCGGATGAAATGACGCGTTTTTCTGTTCTAATCCGTCGGAAGTCCGGCTGTTATATAGAAGTGTAGTAAAATATCCGTTACATTAAATACCGCGCGAATTCAATAAATTATATGATTGACGCATCCAATGATGATCTGCAATCCTTGCGCCGCCCGGTCAGAAAACGACGATTTACACCGCTTTCCATAATAATTTTCCGAATGACGGAATTGCGGTATAAGTGGTTGTTGAACCTGAATATTGCACGAGCCGGAGGCTTTCATATGCAAGGCACTTCAGGGCAAAGCTATAGTGTACTATGCTTTGCCCTTAATAACACAGCAGATGGAAGCCTCCGGCTCGCCGCGTTGTTTCCAGGGTGAAAATTAATGAGATAAATCGATTTTCATTCATTATACTTGACCCGTATTTTGGTTTACTGCGCTGATCTTCTTAACCGACTGTTATAAAATACTATTACAGCTTCTTAATAATTTTAATGCAAGATTCAGGTAGAAAAGATCGTTGGAATACCGAAACGTTTTTTAACAACCACTATAAAGGATTCTCTTGACTATGCCTTGCATTATCTGTTTATTCTAAATTTGTTTTCCTTCTGTGGGGGAAGGATTTTAATCCGTTATCATTGTCAACCGCACCGTTAACTTTCATTTCAGAAAGGAGGACCATATGTTTAATTTGCGTAGAGTCATCCTAATTGGCGCCTTGATAACGCTGGTGATTTTTCCGGCAACTGTCCTGGCCGAACCGATCACCGTCAACTGGTGGTTTGCCCATGGTGGGCGGCTGGGGGAAAAGGTCCAGGAAATCGTGGCCAATTATAATGCCAGCCAGAGTCAGTATAAGGTGGTGGCAACCTATAAGGGCAATTACACCGACACCATGAACGCCGGGATTGCCGCCTTCCGCTCCAAAAACCCGCCACACATTTTGCAGGTCTTTGAAGTCGGAACAGCCAGCATGATGGCCGCCAAAGGTGCCGTTAAACCGGTTTACGAAGTGATGGCCGAATCGGGGTTGCCCTTTGATCCCAAAGTCTATCTGTCGACGGTCACCGGTTATTACACCGCTCCGGACGGCAGGATGTTGTCCATGCCCTTTAACAGTTCCACTCCGGTTCTGTATTACAATCTGGAAGCCTTTAAAAAAGCAGGTCTGAATCCGGACAAGCCGCCCAAGACCTGGACCGAGGTTGCTGAATACTCAAGAAAGCTGGTCGCCGCAGGCTATCCCGGTGGGTTCTCCACCGCCTGGATTTCCTGGATCCATCTTGAAAATTTCAGCGCCTGGCATAATGTGCCCATCGGGACCAAAGCCAATGGCTTTGGTGGCATGGATACGGAGTTTGTTTTCAACAGTCCGCTGCATGTCAAACATATACAGAAGCTGGCCGACTGGCAGAAAGAAAAAGTCTTTGTCTACGGTGGGCGGCGCAATAAGGGCAATGCCCTGTTTTCTTCCGGACAGGTCGCCATGTATACGGAGTCATCGGCCGGATACGCCGGATTTAAAAAGACCTGCAAATTTCCCTTTCGCACCAGCATGCTGCCTTACTGGCCGGATGCCGGCGCTCCGCAGAACACCATTATCGGCGGCGCCAGTCTGTGGGTCATGCAGGGACACTCAGCTGAAGAATACAAAGGTGTGGCCTCGTTCTTTAATTATCTTTCCAAACCGGAGGTTCAGGCGGATTGGCATCAATTTACAGGGTATCTGCCGATTACCCATGCGGCCTACGAGCTGACCAAAAAACAGGGTTTTTACGAAAAGAATCCCGGCACCGAAACCGCTCTCATTCAGATGACGATGAACAATCCAACCGCCAACTCCAAAGGGTTGCGTTTCGGTAATTTTGTTCAGATGCGTGCTATTATGTATGACACTCTTGAGTCCATTTTTGCCGAAAAGCAAAGCGCCCAGCAAGGCCTGAACGACGCTGTGGGTAAGGGCAATAAACTATTACGCCAGTTCGAAAAAGCCTACAAGTAGCAGGACCTGCAACAAAACACATCAATGCAACAAAAGTTGCGGTCTAAATACAAACGATAAGGCAGGACCCATCGTTATTACCAGATGGGTCCTGCCCAATTTTACATCGGGCTACGTTTGGCATGGAAAAGCGAGTCATCTTTAAAAACAGAGTTCTGCCGTACCTTCTGGTTGCACCCCAAATCATCATCACCCTTGTTTTTTTCATATGGCCCGCATTCATGGCGCTTTATCAATCGGTTCAACAGGAGGACCCTTTCGGGCTCAAAACGACTTTTGTGGGCCTGGATAACTTTGCCTATATTTTCACCGACGCCATCTATCTCAACTCGATTAAAGTTACCATGATTTTTAGTTTTTCGGTGGCCGTCATCGCTATGTCGACAGCGCTGTTTCTGGCCGCAATGGCCGATCGTGTGATTCGCGGGGCTACCACTTACAAAACATTTATCATCTGGCCCTATGCGGTCGCACCGGTGGCAGCTGCGGTCTTGTGGTACTTTCTGTTTAATCCCACCGTCGGCATGATTTCTTTCTTTTTAAAGGCCATCGGGATTGACTGGAATTTTACCTTAAAAGGTGGGCAGGCGATGGTTTTAGTAATCCTTGCTTCGGCTTGGCGCCAGATATCCTACAATTTTCTTTTTTTTCTGGCCGGACTCCAGGCCATTCCCAAATCATTTATCGAAGCCGCCGCTATCGACGGTGCATCGCCAGCCAAACGATTCTGGACGATTGCATTTCCGTTGCTCTCGCCCACTTTCTTTTTCTTACTGGTCATGAATTTGGTATATGCTTTTTGCGATACCTTCGGGGTTATTCACGCCATTACCGAAGGCGGCCCCAATGAAGCCACTAATATTATGGTCTTTAAAATTTATCACGACAGCTTCGAAAGTTTAGATCTGGGCGGTTCCGCCGCCCAGTCGGTCATCTTGATGTTCATTGTGATTGCCCTGACGGTGATTCAGTTCCGCTATATCGAAAGAAAGGTCCACTATTAAGGAGTAAACAATGGTTGAGCATCGACCCTGGCTTACTTTCTTAACGCACGCCATCCTGCTGTTGGGCTGCCTGATTATTGCCTTTCCAATCTATACGACCTTTGTGGCTTCCACCCACAGCCTGGAAACGATCACCTCTTTCTTTCCATTTTTGCCCGGTCGTCACCTGATCGAAAACTATCAACAGGCCCTGACCGTCGGCAGCGGTGAAGTCGGCGCCACTGTCGGCAGCATGATGCTCAACAGCCTGATCATGGCCCTCGGTATTGCCATCGGGAAAATATCCATTTCGCTGCTGTCCGCCTTTGCCATCGTCTATTTCAGGTTCCGCTTCCGCATGTTTTTTTTCTGGATGATTTTTATTACCCTGATGCTGCCGGTGGAAGTTCGCATTTTGCCCACCCATAAGGTGGTGGCCGATTTAAATATGCTGGACTCGTATTCCGGTCTGATTTTTCCGTTAATCGCTTCGGCCACTGCCACGTTCCTGTTCCGCCAGTTTTTCATGACGGTGCCCGATGAGCTGTGTGAAGCCCACCGCATTGACGGGGGCGGGCCCATGCGATTTTTCTTTGATATTCTGTTACCCATGTCGCGCACCTCTATTGCGGCATTGTTTGTTATTTTGTTTATCTACGGCTGGAATCAATATCTGTGGCCGCTACTGGTCACCGGAGATGAGAGTTACTATACGCTGCTAATCGGCATCAAAAGAATGCTCGATGTCGGCGAGGGGCAGGCCGACTGGCATATCATCATGGCCTCTACGATGCTGGCCATGGTACCGCCGGTGCTGGTGGTCATCTTCATGCAGAAACAGTTTGTGCGCGGTATGACCGAAACGGAAAAGTGAAGCGCCCATAGCTGGAAATTTTCATTTTAAGATGTTTACAACAAGATTAGATAATGGCTTTATGGGATGTTGGAGTAATGGAATGCTGGAGTGATGGAGTGATGAATAAATTATCGGAATAGAGACCAGGGGGGTTGTATGGCGGATGTCAGTCTGAGAGATATTTATAAATCATTTGGCCAAAATGAGGTGATTCACGGTATCTCCTGCGATATTCATGACGGCGAGTTTATCGTCATTTTGGGCCCTTCCGGCTGCGGCAAGTCCACGGTGCTGCGCATGATTGCCGGGCTGGAAGTCATCACCCAGGGCGACATTGCCATTAACGGTAAGGTGGTCAATCAACTCGAGCCCGCCGATCGCGATATCGCCATGGTTTTTCAAAATTATGCCCTCTACCCGCATATGACGGTTTTTAAAAATATGGCCTATGGCCTCAAAATTCGGCGCATGCCCAAAGCGGAAATAGAAGAACGGGTTCAGAGGGCTGCCAGGATACTTGAACTGACCGAATTTTTGGATCGCAAGCCCCGCCAGCTATCCGGGGGACAACGCCAGCGCGTTGCTATGGGCCGTTGCATCGTGCGCGAGCCCAAGGTCTTTTTATTTGATGAACCGTTGAGTAACCTGGATGCCAAGCTGCGCGTTCAGATGCGCCTGGAGCTGAGAAACCTGCATGAAACGCTGGGCATCACCAGTGTTTATGTGACGCATGATCAGGTCGAAGCCATGACATTGGGAGACCGCTTAATTATCATGGAAAACGGGTATGTAGAGCAAATTGGGTCTCCGCTGGAGGTATATGAACGGCCGGCCACTATTTTTGTGGCAGGCTTCATCGGTTCACCCGCCATGAACTTTTTTGAAGGCCGTGCGAGCCGCGACGGGCAGTCTCTTGAACTTTCCGGCTCCGGTTCTTTACCCGTTTATCCGCACTTAGAACCCGACTTTTGCGATAAGGCTGTCGTCGTGGGTGTTCGACCCGAGCATTTCAGCCTGGCACCAGAGGGAGACGGCACCATCAAGATGCAGGTAGACCACCTGGAAACACTGGGTGCCGATACGCTGGTGCACGGCAAATCAGGAGAAGAAAGTTCTCTTTTTACCCTGCGCCTGCCGGATATTCATAATTACAAAAAGGGCAGCTCCCTGTTTTTGAGTGTTTCCCCGGAAAGATTACACCTGTTCGACAAACAGAGCGGAAAACGAATCGGGGATTAACAAAGGCCATTCAGACTCCATGACACAACAACTGATCAAGGCCATGACCGCTGCCATCGATGCCGTGCACAAATGGCCTGCCAAAAAAGTTCATATTTTCCACCACAATGATGCCGACGGACTCAGTTCGGGTGCTATCCTGACCCGGGCTTTTGAACGCCGGGGATTTGAAATTCAACGCCTGTGCCTGGAAAAGCCCTATCCCCAGCTGCTGAAAAAGGTTTTTGAAAGCAAAGGCGCTTTGTATGTATTCACCGATATCGCCGGACGCATCGCACCCCTGATTTCCGATCTTAACAGGGGCCGCAATTTAGCGCTTATACTCGATCATCATGTGGCGCATCCTGCCACCGATCCGCAAGTGCATAATCTTGATCCGGATCTGTTCGGTTTAAAAGGCGACCGGGATATCAGCGCATCAACCACCTGTTATCTGTTTGCACGCACAATGGATCCGGCAAATGTCGACCTGGCGCATATCGCTGCCATCGGGGCGGTGGGCGATGGTTTTTATGTCGATGGCTGCCTGGTCAGTGAGAATCGCGTGGCAGCTCTGGAAGCCGTTCGCCAGGGAAAGCTGGCAATAGAAGCAACGGACACCGGCGAGCAATATTTTCTAAAGTTTTCAAATCAACACCTTTTGCTGGAGGCACTGGCCCGTGATCTGGACATATTGGGCGCAGCCGGTTATCTTGACAATGGGCCTGACATGGGTGTTCAGGTCTGTCTTGAAGGAAAAACTGCGATGGCGGATCAAATGCAGGCGCGATTCAAACATGTTCAACAAAAAGCGTTTGATGCTGAAATGGTGCGGCTCGAGCAGGGCGGATTGAAGCAGACATCTCATATCCAATGGTTCCATGTGCATGATCGTTTTGCCCCCATGGGCTGTAAAATGATCGGTGCATTTTGTGAGACCCATAAAAACGCCGCTTTTTTCGATCCCGATAAGTACATCGCTGGATTTCAATTGATTCCCAATGAGATTCCACGCTATGGTCATCTGCCCCTGCAGGCCGTCAATATTTCCATGCGGGCACCAGCCCCTCTGGAAGACAAAATCAAACGAGGAACTGCCAGGGCGCTGAACACTTTTCTGCCGGAAGCCACCGATCGGCTGGGCGGATTCTCGGATGCCTGTCATCGTCTGGCGGCAGCCACCATGATTGGGATTGGCAAGGAAGAAGATCTCATTCGGGAAATGAATCGGATTCTATTTGAGCATGAAACCGCTTCTGAGTGATCCTACATTGACGAAAAATGATACTCGAGTGGACCGCTAGGTATTGAATACCCCGGTGGTTTGTGATTAGGAGTGGTGACGCTGCTAAATTTTTTAGAGCCATTTAAAAAACCACAAACTTGCGCAAAAGGTGTTTTGAAATGGCTGAGATATCTATAGTCAGACTTACTATAATCTGCAAGTTTTGTTAATCCAACCAGTCGAAAGTCCGATCCACGGCTTTTTTCCACTTACGATAGTACTTTTCCCTGACCTCCGAGTCTACAGCGGGCTGCCAGGTTTTGTCTTCTTCCCAATTGCGGCGTAAGTCTTCCAGTCCGTCCCAGAACCCCACAGCCAGGCCGGCGGCATAGGCGGCGCCCAGGGCGGTGGTTTCAGAAACCTTGGGGCGTATCACCGGGACATTGAGGATATCGGCTTGAAATTGCATCAGCAGTTCGTTGACCACCATGCCCCCGTCAACTTTCAGCGTGCTCAATTCCACGCCGGAATCTTTGTTCATGGCTGCCACGATATCCCGTGTTTGATAGGCGCTGGCTTCTAAAACTGCTCGTGCGATATGCCCTTTGTTGACATACCGGGTCAATCCAACTATCACACCGCGTGCATCGGATCGCCAGTATGGGGCGAAAAGACCGGAAAATGCCGGAACGAAATAAGCGCCGCCATTGTCTTCGACGGTTTTGGCCAGATCCTCGATTTTCGGTGCGCTGGAAATCAGGCCTAAATTGTCCCGCACCCACTGAACCAGGGCCCCGGTTATGGCGATAGAGCCTTCCAGACAATACACGGGCGCCTGGTCATTGATTTGATACCCTAGCGTGGTGAGTAGCCCCTGGCGGGAGACCGTGGGGGTTGTACCCGTATTCAATAGGAGGAAACATCCCGTGCCGTAGGTATTTTTAGCTTCACCCATATCAAAACAAGCTTGTCCGACCAGAGCCGCCTGCTGATCCCCCAGCGCCCCGCAAACCGGAATCTCTGCCTCAAAAGGCCCGTCTTTCAGGGTCATACCCCAGGTATTCGTGTCGGAGGACGGCACAATACGGGGTAGAATCTGTGGAGGGATGTCCAGGGCTTGCAGGATCTGTTCGTCCCACTCAAGTGTCTGTAAATCCATCAGCATGGTGCGGCTGGCATTCGTCACATCGGTGACATGCGACCCGCCAGCGGGTCCGCCGGTGAGCCACCAGATGATCCAGGTTTCCATGGTGCCGAACAGGGCCTCACCGTTATCAGCTGCTTGCCGGGCGGCAGCGACATTGTCCAGGATCCATTTGATTTTGGGGCCGGCAAAATAGGTGGCAATGGGCAGACCGGTTTTATCTCGAAAGCGGTTTTGTCCGTGATCGCGCATAAGTTCATTGCAAATTTCAATTGTACGGGTGCACTGCCAGACAACCGCGTTGGTGAAAGGTTTACCGGTTTTGGGGTCCCATATAACGGTGGTTTCTCGTTGGTTGGTGATACCGATAGCAGCAAGGTCAGATCCGTTCAGGCCGGATTTTTCCAATGCACACCGGATGACATCCTGGGTGTTCTGCCAGATCTCCAGGGCGTTATGCTCCACCCAGCCCGGCTTCGGAAAAATCTGTTCATGCTCCTTTTGATCGACGGCAACGATCTGCCCGCTATGGTCAAAAATAATAAACCGGTTGCTGGTTGTGCCCTGATCCAGGGCGCCGACATAGGTGGCCATGTTTTGTTCTCCATAGCTATCAAGGGGCTAAAGCATCAACTTTAGCCCCTCGAAGGCTGAGCTGTAATTTGTGCGCGCGAAGCAAAAAGGCTTTGCGATATGCGAAGATTTTCAAAACCTGCTGATCAGCGCACACAATCGTTTTTATCACTGTAAAACAAACCGGGTAACAATGATGCTGTTATTTCACGCGCCCCTCGCGCCAGGCCTTGATGAGCCCATCGTAATCGACGGTCTCACCTTGCGGCTTCTCGTTGACCTTGGCCTTGGGTGCACCCGGCTGGTTCAGCCAGTAGGACTCGTCTCTCTCTTTGTTCAATTTGGGACCGGCAACTTTATGTACTTTTGCCCGCTCGAGACGACTCATTACTTTATCCATCTCCAGAGCCAGGTTATCCATAGCAGCGTCCACGGTCACCTCACCGGACACTGCCTCACCGACATTCTGCCACCACAGCTGGGCCAGCTCAGGATAATCGGGCACGTTGGTGCCGGATGGTGTCCAGGCTACCCGCGCCGGACTGCGATAAAACTCCACCAGCCCACCCAGTTTGGGGGCCCGCTCGGTAAATGACTCGTGTCGAATATCGCTGTCGCGGATGGGCGTCAGACCTACATGGGCTTTTTTCAGGGATGTGGACTTGGCTACACAAAACTGCGCAAAGAGCCAGGCGGCCTTGCGTCTGTCAAGCGGCGTGCTGTACGTAAAAGTCCAGGAACCGCAATCCTGGTACCCCAGCTTCATGCCTTCTTCCCAGTAAGGTCCATGAGGAGAGGGGGCCATGTGCCATTTGGGAGTACCGTCCGCATTAACAGTTGGACCCGGTTCAACCATGGTGGCGGTAAAGGCCGTATACCAGAAGATCTGTTGCGCAACGTTACCTTTGGCCAGGAAAGGCAAATAGGTGTAGAAATCCATTCCCAGGGTGCCTGGAGGCACGTATTTTCGGAGCCACTCCATATATTTTCGCAGTGCATATTTGTGGCGGGTCGCTGAAGACCTCAGCCACGCGTGTGTTTTTTGGATTATGGTAAACGTCGGGAGTGGGGCCGGTCTGTAATACACGGCCTTCGTCAATAACGACAACATTGCCGCCCAGCAATAATGCTTCAGTCGGTTCGGTTGTTGTATAAACAACGATCGCCTCACGTCGCTCAAAAATTTCTTGAAGCTCGATTCGCAGCTCCTCACGAAGCTTGTAATCCAGATTGACAAGGGGCTCATCCAGCAGAAGCAACTGCGCGTCTTTAACCAGGGCGCGTGCGATCGCAATGCGCTGCTGCTGACCGCCACTGAGCTCGGCAGGCAAACAGTCTAGCAAATCTTCAATATGCAGCATTTCAGCGGTTTCGCGAACACGCCGGTCGATCTCATCCTTGCGCACACCGCTGACTTTTAGGGGTGTGGCGATGTTTTTATAGACGGTCAGAGAGGGGTAATTAATGAATTGCTGATAGACCATGGCCACACTGCGTTTGTGCACCGATACGCCGGTGACATCTTGACCATCGATCAGAATTTTACCACGAGTAGGCCGATCGATGCCGGCCATAATCCGCAGGAGGGAGGTTTTACCGGCCAATGTGTAGCCCAAAAGGACATTGCGGGAGCCCGGCTCCAATTCGAGGTTGATATCCTTTAGATGGATTTCTCGGCCAACAATCTTGTCAACGTCCTGCAGTAGCAGCCCCAAACAAATTCTCCTTGGCTAACCATTCACTTTACTTTCGGCCATCAATCAGAACGATTGAAAAGACGCATTTCGGACCTAATTTAGCTAGCATCATTAAATGTTTTTTTCAAGACTAAATTTGGTGTAAAACGATTTGATATGTTAGCGTTTAAAAAATTGTGTGGAAAAATGCCATTCGATTGTGTTAAGCATCAACCTTTTAAAAGAATTTGACACACTTCTGAGTGGGGGGTCTTCAAAAAGGAGTCCAGAATTGAATACGCAGGTACTCATTATCGGCGGCGGGGCGACCGGAACAGGCATTGCCCGCGATCTGGCGTTGCGGGGAGTGCAATGCATGCTGGTTGAAAAAGGCGATATCAATGCCGGCACTTCCGGCGCCAATCACGGCCTGCTGCATAGCGGGGCGCGCTATGTCTCATCTGATCAAGGCAGCGCCACAGAGTGCCGCGAGGAAGCGACGCTGTTAAAAAAGCTGGCACCGCAGTGTATTGAGGACTGTGGTGGTTTGTTTGTAGCGGTGCAGGGCGATGATGAAAAGTACGTGGCTGATTTTCCACATTTGTGTGTCCAATGTGGGATTCCCGTAGAGGAACTGGATGTCAAGGAAGCCTGCGAACTTGAGCCGGTGCTTTCCGATCAATTGATTGCGGCTTATGCCGTAAATGATGCTTCCATTGATCCGTTTAAACTCTCTTTAGAGAATATCGCCCAGGCGCAGGAAATGGGCACCACCTTGCTGCGTTATACCAAGGTCATCGGGTTTGAGATAAATAGTAAAAAAATTAAAGCGACGCATCTGCGGGACATTGTCACCGGCGAAGAAATTATTATCGAAGCAAATCAAGTGGTTAACGCTACCGGTGCCTGGGCCGGTGAAGTTGCTGCCCTGGCCGGCGTGAAGATTGACATCCTCTGTTCGAAAGGCAGTCTAATGGTCACCCACAATCGAATTACGGATCGGGTGGTCAACCGCCTGCGGGCTTCAGCGAATGCGGACATCCTGGTGCCCGGCGGCACGGTTTCCATTCTCGGCACCACCTCCATTCGCATCGAAAATTTAAACCAGGTCTATCCCACGGTTGAAGAGGTGGATGCCATGGTCAGCGAGGCGACTAAAATGATCCCGGCCCTGGAAACCGCCCGATATATTCGTGCCTTCGCCGGTGTGAGGCCACTGATAGGGTCTCGCTCCGGATCCGACGATCGCAGCGTCAGCCGCAGCTTTGCCCTGATGGATCATGCGCAGGATGGCATTGATAATTTTGTCAGCATTTCCGGCGGCAAGCTGACCACCTATCGCCTGATGGCCGAAAAAACAGCTGATCTGGTCTGTGATCACCTAGGTGTTTCAAAACCCTGTCTGACAGGAACAGAACCGCTGCCGGAAAAACAACCCGGAAAATGGACGCAGCCCGGTTTGGCCCCCAAATTGTGGATGCAAAAACATGAGCCGGATGACATTTTGCTGTGTGAGTGCGAAATGGTGCCCAAAAGCGTTGTGGATTCCATCGTTGATGATATCCGCAAACACGACGGCAAACCGGATCTTAAGGCCATTGCTTTGCGCAGCCGAATCGGCAAAGGCGCCTGCCAGGGGACATTTTGCGGTATTCGCGTGAGCGCTTATTTGTTTGATCAGGGTGAGATGACTTTCGATCAGTGTCTGACCAGCATCAGGGAATTTCTCAATAAACGCTGGTATGGACAATACCCGACGCTGTGGGATAAACAATTGGTGCAATCAGAGCTTCTGGAAGCGCTTTACTGCGGGTTGTTTGGGCTCGAGTTGTAGCGAAGCTACAGGTTCAAAGGTTCAGCGTTCAGCGTTCAAGGTTGACCTAACCCTGAACCTCTGAACCCAGAACCCTGAACTTTTAGATAGTACCAGCAAATTGTTACGGAAAGATTGAGTATCTAAATGACCGACCTGAAGTCTATCGAAAGCGATTTGTGTATAATCGGCAGCGGCCTGGCCGGTATGGCGGCAGCGCTTTTTGCGGCCGCCCGAGGCCTGCGTGTGACCCAGATGGGGCACACCGGTGAAATCATTTTTGCCAGCGGTATGCTGGACCTGCTGGAGGTGCACCCGGTCATTGAAAAGCGGACCTGGAGCGATCCCTGGGCCGCAATAGATGCACTTGTACAGGACCTGCCCGATCATCCCTATGCGCGGCTCAAAAAAGCGGATATCAAAGCAGCTTTTGATGAAATCCAGACCTTTTTGTCTGAAACGGGCCTCACCTATCAGCGACATAGCGAACGCAACACCCGTGTGCTGACATCACTGGGCACCATAAAATCCACTTATGCTGTGCCGCATACCATGTGGAATGGAGTCGAAGCATTGGCGGAAAAATCGCCTTGCCTGATCGTCGATATCCGGGGCTTGAAGGGATTCAGCGCCCGCCAGATTGTGGCCGCCTGTGGAAATGAATGGCCTTCTTTACGATCGGAGCGAATCTCATTTCCGGATAGTGAACATCTGAACGAAATGTATACCGAACACATGGCCAATGCCTTGCTGCTGCCGCATAATCGCGAGAAGCTGGCGCAGGTCATACAACCCCATGTGAAGGGATCCAAAATCATTGGGCTGCCCGCCATATTAGGGCTATATCGAACCCAGGAGGTCATATCTCATCTCGAGGAGTTGATCGGCGTCCCTATTTTTGAAATCCCCACCATCCCCCCTTCCGTACCCGGGCTACGACTTAAAGAGGCCTTTGAACGGGGGCTGCGCACCAAAAATGTACAATATTTTTCTTTAACCAAAGCCTTGAAGGTCAGCCAAACTACAGACAACCGCTTTGAAACCCACATCGGCCGGGATGAGGTTGAACACATCGTCGCCTCCCGGGGTGTCATCCTGGCCAGTGGTCGCTTTATTGGCGGTGGCCTGTTTGCCGATAGAACACACGTCCGCGAAACCATCCTTGGTTTGCCGGTTTTCCAGCCTGACAGCAGACGGGAGTGGCATCGCCGGGATTTTTTAGACCCCCGGGGACATTCGATCAATCAGGCCGGCCTCGAAATTGATAATTCATTTCGGCCACTCAATGATTCGGGTGACCCGGCCTTTGAAACGCTTTTTGCCGCCGGCTCCATTCTGGCGCATAATGATTGGAAACGCTTGAAATGCGGCGCCGGCCTTGCCATCGCTACAGCATACGGGGCGGTCAATTCGTTTATGCGCCTCAACAGGTAATTCACCACCCGCAAAACAATCGTTTGGTTATGGATAAAAAGGTACCCGAAACCTATTACCATTTTGAATTTGCAGCCCCCGCTGCAATTGTATTTGGTTCCGGCGCCATACAGACCAGCGTATCTCGACTGGCAGCCTGGGGTGATCGGGCTTTGGTTGTTAGTGGCGCGACCCCCCAAAGATATGAAAATTACCTGGATCAACTGAAAGCGCAAAAATTAAGGATCCAATTGCTGTGTGTAAATGGCGAGCCTTCTGTCGATAGCGTAATCGACGGCGTTGAGCAGGCCCGACATGTAAAGTGCGACATGGTTGTCGCTATCGGCGGCGGGAGCGTCATCGACACGGGTAAGGTCATCGCCACCATGCTGACCAATGCCGGTGATGTGACATCGTATTTAGAAATTATTGGTAAGGGCCGACCCCTTCGGAACAGATCTGCCCCATTCCTGGCCATTCCGACGACGGCTGGGACTGGTGCTGAGGTGACCTGCAATGCCGTATTCGCCTCCCCGACTCACCGGATTAAAGTCAGCATGCGCAGCCCTTTGATGCTGCCGCACCTGGTGGTGGTGGATCCGGAAATGACATTATCCCTTCCCCCGGAGGTGACAGCTGCATCCGGGATGGATGCACTGACGCAATTGATCGAAGCCTTTGTATCAAAAAAAGCCAACCCGATCACCGACGGTCTGTGTCGCGAAGGCTTAACTTGCTGTGCGCGATCCATATTGCGCGCATACCATGACGGCCTGAATATAGACGCCCGTACCGATATGTCCCTGGCCAGTCTCTTGAGCGGCTTGGCACTGGCTAACGGCGGTCTGGGGGCCGTGCACGGTATTGCCGGGCCGCTGGGGGGACATATCGCGGTCCCCCACGGAGTTGCCTGTGGCCGTTTGTTATCCCCGGTCTTTGCTGCCAATTCTCGCCAACTGCAGTCATCAGGCCAGTTACATGGCGCAATGCGGCGATTTGTGGAAATCGCCCGAATACTGACTGGTAATTTCAATGCCGATATAGCTGAGGGCGTCGCTTGGATGGATCATTTATGTCGACGCTTGCACATTTCACCGCTCTACGCCTTCGGCCTCAAGGAATCGGACCTGTACCTTATTGCGGGCAACGCTTTAAAGGCCAGCAGTATGCGGGGCAACCCGGTTAACCTGGATCAAGAAGACCTGGTTGCTATTTTAAAACAAACCTTGGTGTAATCATCGAAATGGAACACATCATCATTATCGGCGGCGGGATCGGTGGCGCTTTAGCGCACGATCTGACCCTGCGGGGATTCAGGGTTACATTGGTGGAAAAGGGAGAATTGCTTTCGGGCGCCTCCGGTCGTCATCATGGTTTGCTGCACAGTGGAGCCCGCTACGTCCTCCACGACTTGAAAGCGGCTCGTGAATGCGCTGAGGAGAACGGGATTTTGCGTCGTATTGCGCCGGATGCACTGGAACTCAATGACGGGCTCTTTGTTGCACTAAACGATGCCGATATGGCCCTCTGGGATCGCTTTGATGAAAAGTGCCACGAGGCCGGGATCATACATACGCAATTAACCGCATCCCAGACCCTGGCCCTGGAGCCAGAGCTGGTGCCGACGCTCAAGGGCGCTTTTCGGGTCTGCGACGCGGTCATGGACGCATGGCGATTGCCCTTGCAGTTTTTTGCCACCGCGCTTTCAAATGGCGCTCGGATTCGAACTTTTACAGAGGTTATATCGATCCAAACCTCAGGTCGTTCGATTGTTGGCGTGGAGGTCGTTGATCACCGCTTCAACCGCGTTGAGACCATCGGGTCGGATCTGGTTGTCAACGCAGCCGGCCCCTGGGCTGCAAAGGTGGCCGCTATGGTTGGTTTGAAAATACCTCTGCGAACGGTCCCGGGTGTCATGGTTTCAGTGCCCGCCCGACTCAACCGCATGGTCATCAATCGACTGCACCCAGCCGGAGAGGGGGATATTATCGTGCCTCAACGCAACCTGAGCATCATGGGAACCACCGCATGGATGGCGGAGGATCCGGATTCCGTACAGATACCCCGCGGCCACGTGACGCGTCTGTTTGAACTTGGAAAGCAATTAATACCGCGCATCAGGCAGTATGCTCCGCATGCGGTCTGGCACGCTTGTCGCCCGCTCTTGGATGTTGGACCAGAGCAGGATCCCATGCGCATCAGCCGAACTTCCGATTGCCTGGACCATGCCGAGCGCGATGATCTGGAAGGCTTCGTAACCGTGTTGGGCGGCAAGGCCACGACCATGCGGGCCATGGCGGAACAAACAGCCGATTTGATCTGCCGCAATACCGGCCGTGATCGGCACTGCCGGACTCGCAAGGCGGCGCTAAAACCGTATCGAGCCTACTATGAATATCATTGATGGTTGCCAATGGTTTACGTAATGAAAATTCGTCCGTGGGTCTGCGACAAATACTTTAGGAGTGCATAAGCCAATGAACTCGATGGAAATGTTTAAATTTCGTATCCGGCGCTACAAACCAGGCGCCATTGATCCGCCGCGCTTCGAGACGTTTGAAGTCGCCGTCGGGCAGGATCGATCCGCAAGCATACTGGACTGTCTTGAGCAAATCCGCCTGAACCAGGACCCAACGCTCATGTACCGCCACTCGTGCCATCACGGTTCCTGCGGCACCTGTGCCTGTCAGATAAACGGCACTCCCCGTCTGGCCTGTACCACCAAGCTGAGCCAGTTGTCCGCAGACCCGCTTATTATCGAACCTCTGGAGGGCTTTGACTGCATTGCAGACCTGGTTGTGAATATGGATGACTTTTTCAAGGATATCGATTGCAAGTGGTCCTATTTGCAAACCGATCAATCTGCTGATGCGCCACCACCGCCTGGCGGCATAACCACCTGGAGCCGGCTGGAAGATTGCATTGAGTGCGGCTGCTGCGTATCGGCATGCCCGGCAGTTCAAGTAAATTCTGCCTTTATGGGACCGGCGGCTTTGACGGCCGTTCACAGGCAGTACCGCAAATTTCGGCAGCAAAGAGAACGGTTGCTGGCAATAGCCGGCGGGCATCGAGGTGTAAAAGGATGTCACCGCGCGTTGGTCTGCAGCAAAGTATGCCCCACACGGGTTTATCCCGCGCGCCACATAGACGAACTCAGGCGCCAGCTAAAGACACCATCATCCACTTA
Source organism: Deltaproteobacteria bacterium (assembly GCA_024639185.1). Lineage (GTDB taxonomy): Bacteria > Desulfobacterota > Desulfobacteria > Desulfobacterales > JAHEIW01 > JAHEIW01. Next base: position 16,403 of record JAHEIW010000076.1, read on the forward strand.
GCCACGTCATTTTGCTATTACTCACTGGATATTTTTATTCTTTTAATTGTTGGCCTAAATACGTGTAAAGATCACTCACCTCAATCAATAAAGGGGTGTTGCTACGGGCGCAGGTAAAATGGACCTGACACTTGGGGCAGGCGGTGATCAGGGTTTGGGCGCCGGTTTGAACGGCTTCCTGCATACGTTCCACCTGAATGGCCCTGGAATAGGTCGAGCACTCCATCCAGGCGCTGGTCCCGCAGCAGAGCGCATTCTGGCGGTTGCGCTCCATCTCCACCAGTTGCGTATTCGGCAGTGATGCCAGCAACTGACGGGGGGCTTCGTAAATCCCCGCCAGGCGGCCCAGGCGGCAGGGGTCGTGATAGGTAATCGTTTCTTCGGTGTTCACCTGAAATGATAAACTTGTATTCGGCAATTCACGTGCCAGAAATTCGGTCAGATGCAGGACTTCAAAAGGCAGCTCACCCACATATTGAGGATAATATTTCTTAAAGGTGACATAGCCCTCCGGGCAGCCAAAGAGCACCGTTTTAGCGCCGGAGGCGGAAATAACTTCCAGATTCAACTCCGCCAGCTTGCGGAAGGTGGCTTGATCTCCACACCATAAGGCATCATGGCCGCAGCAGCGCTCGTGATCGCTGATCACCGGTTCGATCCCCATTCTATTAAGCAAGCTGAGGGTGCTGCGTGCGCTCTCAAGAGGGGACTGGTTCATGTAACGAAAAGTCACGTCAAAAAACGGCAAACACCCCACAAAATAAAAATAATCTCCGATATCACCAAAAACGCCCGCGTCCTGCGCCCATTGAGTGCGCTGCTGTTTTAAATCATGTGTTTGCAGACCGGCAACAGCCTGCAGAATGCCGTGGTGGCTTTCCTGGGGTAAGTTGCCGGCTTTGCGAGCTTCCTGCCGGTGGGCGCTGATAAATTCCGGGAAATCGATTTCGGCCGGACAGCGTTCGCTGCAGGCGCCACAGCTCAGACAGGCCCAGATTTCACGACCTCTCTCAAGACCAACGTCCGGATCCAGCACAGCCTGCTTGATCATTTGCCGCGGCGAAAACCTGGATAGCTCACGGCTGATCGGGCAGCTGCCGGTGCACAGGCCGCATTCCATGCAGTAGTCGATTTGCCTTTGGGTAAGATTCATATCGATAAATTATTGAATATTGACAAATTGTTTAGCCACAAAGATTCAAAGTCACAAAGGTTAAATAATTTTATAACTAAAAGATTTGCCACAAAGGGTTTTACATAATTTTGTGCATTCTTGTCTTATTGAATAAAGTTTAAATTTATTTTTCATTCTTTGTGCCTTCGTGTCTTAGTGGCGAATTCCATATTCAATTTTCAATACTATACTCGGGTTTTCCGAGCGTTTTGAGTTGTTCGACAAAATCATGAATCTCTTCGGCAAAGGCAGCCCCTTCGGAAGCAGATATCCATTTTAGCCGCAAGCGGCGCTCATCGATTCCCAGCAGTCTCAGTATTTCCCGGGTTTCTTCGATTACCGCCTGGCATCTCACATTACCTTCCAGGTAATGGCAGTCGCCGATATGTCAGCCGGATACCAGCAAC
>JAHEIW010000077.1 GCA_024639185.1 Deltaproteobacteria bacterium
AGAGTTCCACCCGCTTTACGTTTTCGGATTGACTGAGCGCCTTGCACAGCTCGACAACATATTTAATCTGTCCGCCTGTGTCGGCATCATGGCCCAGTTGCATGTTTTCAGCGCGCAGCAGGCCGTGTATGCTATACATCTGAATATGGTATTTTTGAGAGCTCATGACTTTACGCGTTCGTAAAAAGGGCTTTGAAGGGTTCGTAAAAGGATGCAGAATCCGGTATTGCACCTTTAATTTCGCAGACCCGGGAGACAAACTCATCATCGTCCATTTTTTGGACCGCAGCTGTTTCAATTTTTCCAGCTCGTCCGTGCTTAATTTTAAGATATCTGTCTTTATTAGCGATTTTTTAATAATGTCAACATTATAACAGCCGGGGCGTAAGTTGATGTCGTAAAAATGAATAGAGTCTGAAGAGTTACGAGCTATAAAGGTCTGCAAGTTTTTGTGGCCGGCCTCACTTCGCTGGACCAGAGATCCAAAATAAATCATGCGGGCTGCATCGATAAGGTTTGAATGGTATTTCGGAATAAATTCGATATAATCGTAGGCCACGCCAGAGATGATGTCAAATTTGGGCTCACCGTTTTCGTCCAGGTGAACATTTACACTTCCGGTCGGGTGATCTTCATCTATCTGTAGATCATCGAGATTAAAACGAGACAATTCCAGTTTGTGCATAATCTCTTTGCCCGCATCGTCTATACCGATTCTGGATATAAATCGAACATCGAAGCCAAAATTTTTAAGATGATATGCAAAGTTAAATGGCGCTCCGCCAAGGCTTCTGTAATTTGGAAATACATCAAACAGTATCTCCCCGATGACCAAAATCACAAAAACTCCTTTCTGTTACCGTTCACCGCTGAATAACAGCAGTCAATATTCCTTCTTGCATGGGGTAATTGTTTTTTCCCATAAATTAGCGGGCGCATTCGACATGAGCCACAGCTTTATCAATTAATTGTTCGCTTTCAGGAAAAAAATGAGATAGACCCTCTAAAACGCCCGCAGTATAATTGCCATTCATGCCCAAAAAATTTCCTCTCGGAAGATAAAGTCGGGGCTTCATTTGCTTTGTAGATAGTGATTTAGTTTGTACCGGCTCTGTTTTTCAGGCTCTTGAAGTCGCGAACTTTGCATATCTTCAAAATATTCAAATAGTTGCTTCCGGTCTAAGCCTTTCCAATCCTGACCGATCTCATCGCTCCATTCATCCGATAAAGTCCAGCTGCCATTGCCTATCCTGCAGAGGGTTGTTCCGACATCACCGATGGCATAATCCGGCATTGGCAGATAAAATCTTTTAATAGCATCCAAAATCAATTGTCTGTCGCGCCCGCTGACATATGCCAGATAAATATGGGCGTTTTCGGTTAGTCGACGGAACACAGGACGGGCATACGCCGATTCCTGCTGAAAACCATTCGGAATCAGGGTTCGATCCAGATCGCTACAGATGAATATGTTCTCTGATTCTGCCATGCCCTTCATCTGTCAAATTGATATCGATTTTAGCCTGGGTTGTATTGGCAGAACCCGTTGATTTGAAACAGCCTTTGTTGACAAGGAAATAATGATAACAAACTTATCGCCCAGTATAACAAAATGAAAGCATACGGCAAATTGAGGCACTGCGCGAGTAAAACGGAAAACATGATGAAATTACCAGAACCACACGAGGACCAGCGCTAAAAAAGCAATCAACATAACAGACTGGTAGCGGTAGTTTAACATAAATGGCAGGCCGCTTAGCGCCGCCGTTTCATTGTCATATATTTTTTTGTGCCAAGTGAAATCAGACACTTTTTTTTCAGATGGTGCAGCCGTCAGCAGACTGCCAGCCACAACAGCCAGGCAGCTCAGCCCAAAAATAATGGCGGCGACATACAAAAAATGGATTGTCGGCATCCACCGCAAGTTGCTGAATATCAGGAAAAAGGCGGCTGAGAGGATCCCAATAACAATTCCAGCAAGAGCGCCATTGCCGTTGGCCCGTTTCCAGAACAGCCCTAATACAAACAGGGCCACAATGGGGGGCACAATATACGACAGGGCGCTTTGTAAATACTGCCAGAGGGTAGGAAATCGATCAATTTGAGGCGCCCAGGCAGCAGCAGCTAACATAAAACAAAAGGTCGCGGCCCGGCCGATCCACATAAGCTGTACAGATGTTGTCTGAGGGCGCAGCTTTTTGACAAAATCCATTGTTACCAGGGTCGATGCGCTATTTAAAGCTGAATCGATACTGGACATCATGGCGGCAATCAGTCCGGCCAGCACCAGTCCCAACAGCCCCCGGGGCAAAAGCTCGAACATCAGCATCGGAAATACCAAATTGGCCTTTTCAATATCCGGATACAGCACCCGCGCCATCAGGCCCGGGAAAATCATAATGAATAGTGGGGTCGCCACTTTCAAAAAGCCGGCAAAAAGCGCTCCCCACTGACCGTGTCTGAGGTTTTTAGCGCCGAGGGCCCGTTGAACAATAAATTGATTGGTAGCCCAGAAATAAAATCCCAGTAAAAACACACCGCTGATCAGCCCCGGCCAGGGTAAAAACGCATCATTGTGGGGCTGAATTATGTGAAAATGCTGAACGGGTGTCACCGCCACGACAGCTTGCCAGCTTCCGATTTTGATGTACGCCAGTACAGTCAGCAAAGCTGAACCCAGTATAAGCAGCACGGCCTGAATGGCATCGGTGTACACGACGGCTTTCAATCCACCGGCAATCGTGTATAGCCCGGAAAAAATTGCTAAAATGAGGATCGTCTGCCAGAGCTCCACGGAAGGAAAAATGAGTTGAACAACTAAAGCTCCGGCATATAAAGTTGCGGCTGTGTCAACGCCAATATTGGTTAGCACGGTGAGCCCTGAGAAATAATATCTTGAACGGGAATCAAATCTTTTCTCTAAAAACTCCGGGAGGGTATATATTTTTGAGCGCAGGTAGAATGGCAAAAAGAAAATTGCAAAAATAATTAACACAACAGCTGCCATCCACTCGTAGCTAAAAACAGAAAATCCGGTTTCATAGCCGCTGGCCGCCATACCGATCAAACTGCTGCTGGAAATGTTGGAAGCAAATAGGGACAGACCGATAAGCGGCCATGTTAAAGACCGGCTTGCCAAAAAATAATCTTCGGCATTTTCATGTTTCTTTGCATATCCGATGCCCCGCCAGATGATGAATGCAAAGTAGCCCAAAATAATGATCCAATCGATATAGCTGATGGTAAAATTCGGCATTGGTTCACTGGACGTTTCTGCTCTTATGCCTGGGGAATTTGGTATCGTTTGCGGGCTTGTTTTTCAATTTGATGTGTGTCCAGCCCCAGATCCTTGCTGGGGGATATTACATGCAGCACACGCTTCCGACTGCGTTTGCCGGGATTTGTGGGTGCATAGATCCTCAAAATCAGGACAAAAGATGCATCTGCATATTCGGCGCAGAAGTCTTCGAATTTAAATTCCTGCTTCTTGCGCTTCAATTCGCCCATTAATGATCTATTCATTTCTTCTATGGTCAACGTGGCAAATTCACCAAATTTCCCAATCCCTAAAATCCGCGTCAGGCCGGTATAATTATTTTCTTTATAGCGCGTATCATGGCAAACGATCACATGGGGTGGATACAAAATACCGCCGTTTTTCGCAACAGCCGGTTCCATAGTTTGGTCCAGATTTGTGGCAAACCGGTTTGATTGATCGTCAGATAAATTGTATTGGGCCTTACAATATGAAAAAAACATGGGCGGATCAACCAGACCAACTGAAATGCAAGTGCTGATTCGAGTTCGTGCCCCATAGGGCGGCTTCATATAGGGTGGACAATTGCTTCGGATAATATCATCAGAATGAACTTCATTTGCCATCTTTCCGCTGATGGTTTTCTTGCGACGGTAAGCGGCTCTTTTGAAGGTCAAAATCTGTCTGGCACATCTGGAAAAAAAACCGCTATCCAAATTAATGCTCGGTGCCAGACCATCCGGATACAGCAACGTCGCATTATCGAAACGCATCGTCAATCTGATTCTGTTGCGAAATTTCAGTTCGCTTATCTTTTTGAATGTTTCATAGCGTACCCTTTGTTCATCGACGTCTCTGTAGACAAGTCCACCGGGTATAAATATGGCGCCCTTGTTATCAAATTTGCCGGTAGCGCCTTCCTCGTCGATTTCCGGCAGTCTGTTCTCTTTCTTTTGTTTGATCATTTTCCAGAGCGTGTCGATTCGGATCGAAACAATTTCTTTGATCAACGCATTGTCTATAATTGATTTTTTATCAAGCATTTCGGATTTGCCACCCTCAGACAGCGACGCCGTCACTTTGCAGTATCGTGTCCAGACGTGTAAAAATAGACATCAAATCAGGCGATCATTTCTTTTTCTTATGGCGCTTGTGACGGGTGCGCTTTTATGCCTTTCTGTGTTTGTGTTTTCGCATTTTTTTTCTTCATTTTTTTACGACACTGCCCTTGTCATTATATTGCATTATGGGGTTTGCATTAAAAGCGGAATGAATTATTGGCAGCGAAATCATGTCCGCCTGTGGCGGACTGAAATTTCGTTCCGCCCGCCGTCGATTTAATTCAGAAAAACTGCTTAATCCATCAATCCAACTACCTTCAGTGAATGGAGAAGTAAATACGTGCAACCATGTATTTCTGCTCAAATAATATTTTATTTAGAGTGTTTAAAAGAAATAGGGTAAGACTAAAAAAAGCCTAAATACAGCATTTACCCCATATATTTTCGATGGCTCCTTTGTTATTCTCATGTTTCATTCGTCATTGATATGATTTATTTACTAATTGAAAAATGACTTTAGCGAGGTTTTTTATGAAATTCAACAACATTGATCGAAACATTCTGCACCTGTTAGGCAATATATGGCTAAAATCAAAGTCGTTAGGTCCTCATAGCTCTCTGGGGCTATTTGATAGGTTCTCCGAAATACCGGATAAAAATCTGAAAGACGCTTTGGATTCATTGCAAGCAAAGGGCCTGGTAGAATTTTCCACAAATTATCGGTACTTATCCCTTACCCAAAAGGGAGTATCGAAAATCAAGATCATTAAGCTGCCTGGAAACGACAAATTTCCAATCCCAAAGAAATTAGATTAGAAAAATGAGTCTAACTGTTGAATGATACGGACGAAATAAAACAAAATTCAAAAAGGAGGTAAGACATGGCAAAAAAGGGAGAGGTTTACAAATGTGATATTTGCGGAAATGTCGTTTCCGTTCTTAATGGCGGAGACGGGGATTTGGTTTGTTGCGGTGAAGAAATGCATTTGTTGAGCGAAGAAGAAGCCAAAGAGTATTTGGACTAGCTTTTGTTTCTCGCAATTTTTCGCGTACCTACCGGGAAGCCCAAAAGGCTTCCCGGTAAGAAGACAATTTTTCTTTATTGCTTACTATTGTCTTATCATTAGTGTTGTATCAGAATTCAGCAAACGGAATCCCCAAACGGTTTCGTTTTCCATGCTACTGCTCAGATAAAACATTTTTGTCTCTCCGGTCGTCGTATCCACCACAAAGGCACCATAGCCTATACCGCCCCCGCGCTCCAGGCAGAAACCTGGTAACGACCGAATGAACTTCCAAGAGCCCCCGTTAAAATCATCAGACAAACCGCCAACAGCACGCATAAAAGAAAATAGTCAAATTTTCTAAATCTGGATTTATTGTGGATGATTAAAATCGTATACTATATAATTTCGGTATGTTAACACAATGGATTCAGGTTTCAACGCTGTTATCCTTCATTATCGATTCCAGATCAGCGATAAAGTCGTTGATGTCCTGCAGCAACACTTTTTGTTCCGAAACCGCGAGCGCTATATATTTATCTGGTAGTGAATATGTCGTTTTATTATCTTGAGAAGATGCCTTACGCTTCAGTTTTTCTCTGGATAACAACTTTTTTTTATCAACATCCTCAATAGATTGGAAAGTACCGATTTCCCTGTATGCATTTTTTAACAGTTTAACAACACTCTGCATATCTTTGGATAGATAAAGGGGAAGCGATAGCTTAATCGCCAGTCTGATGTCGTCTTTTGGAAACGGCAGATCTTCAATATTTCGAATATTACTGGGGTGGGCTTCAAGAACACTTCTATACTGCCGGGTGACCTCCTTGGACCACTTCCACACCATCTTTTGCTCCTCATCGGTCATTTTTTTAAATGCCATAATACCCTTATTTTTCAAATCGGCCATTAGCTTGGATGAAATTACAAGAGAACTGTTTTCCCCGGCAGCCGAACTTTTACGACTATGTCGGTCTTCTTTTTTTGCATTCATTTTAGCACCTTTATGTTCCCTCTCAGGATGCCAACAAAATCAGATATTGGACGGAACCCATTTTAGCGCAGCCATCTCAGAATTCTTTAAAAAAATCTAAAAATACGGGCTTTTTTTCATCCCGGGCAAGCTCCAGCCCGCGTTGATAATCCTTTTCCCATACGATTTTACTTTGATTTACATCCATATTTAGACTATCTTTCTAAGCGTCCTCTTCAATGAAATAAGCTAGAATTTATGCTTTTCGTCCTACAATCGATACTTAATAAAATATAATGTTGATTAGGTAAATGCATATAAGACCTTATTGCGATCTTCGTAATTGTGTATATTCCGGTAAATCCCGAAAATAGAAGGCCTCAGTTTCATTCAACCGTGTCGTGTCATTCCTGCAATACGGCATCTTCTGAGCAAAAATACAGGATTAACTCTATTCACAGATCCCCTGAAGCACAGTACCTTGTGTGTACGAAAATTAAGGTCCCTATATCATCCACTGTATAGAGCTAATCTGTGTAGATTCAATGACGCAAAGAGGAGCATATATGATTTATATCGGTCATTTTTCATTTGATGAGATCGGTTCTGCAGAAGAGGCCCGCCATGGATATTTTTCGTGTGTTGTGGATTCAGCAAGTGCCGAAGAAGCCGCCAATGAGTTTAAGGAACTTATATTTTCACTAAAAAAAATGGATGATGTTTTCAATCAAATGGTCACCGTATATATAGAAGACATTGTTGAGATGCGAAATGTCCCGCGCAAAGCAATTGTTACACGAATTCAATCCTCAGCTGGAAATTTTCCAAAATCAATGAGCAAAAGCTTACCTCATTTAGCTGCACCTGGAATCAATGTCTATGGCTGGGCACCGGATATGGAGGCAAACGAAACCGATCAAAATCCAGATGAATATAAGGAAAGCAAGCCGTTTATTCAATTTTAATCTTTACCTAATGGATGTCCTTGATCGGAAAGCAGCCTGGGTGCTGTATCCGAATCAAGGAATTTGAGAAGGCACCCAATTAGGCAGGCAGTGATCATACAAAGGGCAAGAAACTGTGAAGCCTATTCTCTTGATTGTCGACGATAATCCAATTGTAAGAGAGACCACTCGATGCTATTTAGAATCTAAGTTTCCGGCGCTGGAAGTTAACGAAGCGATAGACGGAAAAGATGCCTTTAGCCAGATGCGTGAACATCTGCCGGATGTGATTTTGATGGATATTCGACTGCCCGGTGAAAACGGCCTCGAATTGACCCGGAAGATAAAGGAATTATATCCGGAGGTGGTCGTTATCATTTTCACAAGCTATGATTTGCCGGAATACCGCAAAGCCGCTTTTGAAAACGGAGCTGAGTATTTTCTTTCAAAATCTTCGCTCCCCAAAAAGAAGTTAAGCGCAGTTATTGACGCCGTATTGATCGACACTGATTTGAGTGTTTGTAACCACGAATCTTAAAAAAAAGGAGATTTACCATGGAAGAGCAGAAACAACAAGCTTATCTGGATAAAGTCAATGCTCGAATTAAAGAATTCAGCGCTAAACTGGACCAGTTGAAAGCCAAAGCCGATCAGATCGACGCTGAAACAAAAATTAAATACAACCGGCAGATCGAAAAACTGTCACTAAAAAAGCAAGAAATGGAAACCAAATTAGATGAGATAAAGACCAGCGGCAAAGGTGCATGGAACAATCTCAAAATCGGCCTGGATGCCGCCATGTCAGACCTTAAAACCGGTATCGAAAAAGCCTTATCGGAGTTCAAGAGATAAAATTATAGATTTAATTTAATTCCGCTTAGGACGCCGGTCTTCATATGGCCGGTGTCTTGATCGGAATTTCCACAACAATACTGCCCGCTATAAACATAGAAAAGACCAGCACAAGCTTCTACCCGCCATCAATTTCAGACAGATTGAGGGTTGCAAACCCGGTGGTCGATTGGGCAGACAGCGCGTTCAATGTGCCATGACCGAGTGCCTGCATCCAGTTATAATCGTCTTGCAACCAGAAAGAACTTGCCAATAGCAGTGTCATCAAGAGCCCGGAAATGAAATATCCCTGCAATTAATGATCTTTGATCGTATCTCGCAAGCCGCTGTGAAACAGGCGCTGATATAAAATCAGCGAGATTCCACCGGCCATTGACAGCAGGATGATCATTACCAGACCGGCGCTCAGAACAAAGATAGCCACGATCACCGAACAACAGAGATGCAGCCAGCGGCACGATCGTCATCAGCGCCAACACAAAGCTCAACAGCCCAAAATGATTCAGGATCGCCACAGGGCGAACAGCATAGGTTAATATGCGCATGATTTACCCCGGAACCGCTCAAGACTTATGGAGGCATGCAAACCCATCATATTATGTCAAACTTTCCGCCATTACCAGCATGAAGTGAAATAGAATTTAATGCTATAAAATGACTTGAACAGTGAACACCGGTCAGTCCGATTTAAAATAAAACCTGGACTAAGACCAAACCTGCAATGGTGTCAGATAAGCACGAGCTGAATATGATGTTTACCTATGGCCATCTGATTGCTTAATTACAAATTTTGAGAAACGAGCCGCAACAGATAAATAATACCCTTACCGACTAACCAGAGGAATAATAAACCTGCCAATATGAGTAGAATTTTTGATATCCCCGGAAGCTTGCCTACCGACTTTTGTTCAGTTTTTTTCAACTTTTCCATGTTATTTTGTTTGTTGCTACTCTGATTTATCCTTGAGCAATTCAGTCTTTAACGGCTCTTTGAAAGTTAGCGTGCGATAGGGGACACGACAACGTGCGATGTAATCTAAAAGTGCATCTTCAATCATCTGCCAAGCTTCACCATCAACCACACAATCAGATTCATCCTCTTTAAATCTATAGCTCTGACAGATTTCCCTGAATTTTGGGCACTGTTTTTTTAATGTCTCCCAGATTTGTTCAGCATCATCCTTTGCACTTAATGCCTTGATAGCATCAATAACAGCGACTTTACCATCTGGGGTAAACATGATATGGTCACCGTCCAGATTCATCGTAACGTGTTTCATTGCCGATTATCCTCTCATTTTATCGATGTCACAGATAAATGCCTCTCATCAAATAGTTCCATTTGCCTTTATTTTTTTTTGGCTAAGGAAATTTCTGATGATAATTAACACTTAAACTATAAAAAGGTTATAAAAAAACCAATACGGTCAATCATGTATTCGACAACTACTAAAACCTAATTTGAAGTCATGTTTTCAAAAAGAAACACTCATGGATTCCCAGATCAGTTATTAGCGACAGGTGGGTTGGAGCCAGTCGCGAATTCTCGAAGATCAAAACAACCACATATAGTGTTCTGAAGTGTTCGGTGGAAAATATAGGATCAATACGAAAATTATGAAAATACCAACCTTTCGGTGCCTAAATACAGGATCCCCACACTGTATTTTTTAAATCTGCATTTTAAGATAAATCAGTAAAATGTTTATTAAATCGAGAGAAAAAAATGAATCAGTTAAATGATGTACCTGTCACCTTCACACTAAATGTAGACGGTCGGGAAGATCCGATCAAGGTCGTTGAGCCTGAAATTGATGTGCTGCTGCCCGAAGACGCGCGCCTGGTGGTCGAGGAAAAAGAAGCGGTTTGGTGTGACGTGCGTTTTGTCTTCAACCCTGACAGCGATCGTCCTTACGAACTGCACTTCAAGGTGTTATTGGGTACCCCGTATAACACTGATCATCTGATCGCATTCGGTACCCCTTTGGCAGAGGATAAGGATCTTTTGAATAAATACAAAATTGAAATCGTCGCGCGGGGCGGTTTGATGGCCTGGATTGAAATGACGCAGGGCAAAGCCCGTTTGGCAATCAAATACGAAGGAGAGGTGCCATGAGCAAAGAACGCGTGATTGTTATCGGTGGAGATGCTGCCGGCATGAGTGCAGCTTCCCAGGCGCGGCGCCGCGATCCGGAACTGGAAATCATTGCTTTTGAACGGGGCGCGTATACGTCGTATTCCGCATGAGGGATACCCTATTTTGTCGGCCGTGTCGTCGACGATGTAGATAAGCTGATTGCGAGAACTCCCGGGGAATTCCAGGAAAAACAGAACATTGATGTCCGAATTCAACACAAGGCGCTTGAAATCGATCCGAAACAGCAGCGGGTGCAGGTGCAAAACCTGGAGACTGGAAAAGCATGGTGGGAACCTTACGACCAGTTAATGGTTGCTACCGGGGCAGTGCCGATCCGCCCGGATGTCTCAGGTGTAGATGCCGAAGGGATTTACGGTGCCGATACGATAAAAACCGCCATCAACATTATAGAAATCCTTGATCGCAAACAGCCCGAGCGCGCCGTCGTGGTTGGAGGCGGTTATATCGGGCTGGAGATGGCGGAAGCGCTGGTGCTTCGCGGGCTGAAGGTGAGCCTGGTGGAGCAGGCAGGCGAAGTCATGAACACCCTGGACGCCGACATGGGCGCACTGGTATCAGCGGCTCTCGAGGAGGCGGGGGTAACCCTCTGCCGCCGCGAATCGCTTCAAGGTTTTGACGTCCACAATGGGCACGTGAAGGCAGTGATCACCGATAAGAGTGAGATTTTGGCCGATCTGGTCATATTAGGCATGGGGGTGCGGCCCAATTCCGCCCTGGCCAAACAAGCCGGTATCCCGCTTGGTAAGAAGGACGCTATCAAGGTCAACGATCGCATGCAGACCGATATTGCAAATATCTGGTCAGCCGGCGATTGCGTTGAAAGCTTTCACCTGGTCAGCAAAAAGCCTTTTTATGTAGCCCTGGGAACAGTTGCCAACAAGCAGGGACGCATTGCGGGCATCAATATCGGCGGCGGCAACGCCACGTTTCCAGGTGCCGTGGGGACCGCCATCAGCAAAATTTGTGAGGTCGGTGTTGCCCGCACCGGTTTGCAGGCAAAAGAGATAGAGAATCTCGGACTTTCTTATGTCAGTTCCAAAATCAAAAGCAAAACACGGGCAGGGTACTATCCGGATGCACAGGACATTACGGTTAAGGTTCTGGCTGAATCGGGCAGCGGCCGGCTGCTCGGTGGCCAGATCGTCGGCAAGGGCGGTGCTGCAAAACGCATCGATGTTCTGGCGACCGCCCTGCATGCCGGATTTACCGTTCAGGAAATGATTCACCTGGACTTGAGCTATGCCCCGCCCTTTTCACCTGTCTGGGATCCGGTGTTGATTGCCATACGCCAGGTGATCAAAAAAATTTGATCTCCAATTAAATGAGGCTGATCTCCGATAGATTTCAGACAGGTTTTGTCACATCCTCGTATAAATTCATCTTTACCTTGATTAAACTGAAATCAACAGATATCACTCGGTGAGCACCGCACCGGGTCTTAGTGGGACGGTTCCTTAACTGGCGGTGTTTCAGGTTCATTCGGCGGTTCTTTGACCGGTGGCTCCGCAGGTGGAGGTACAGGTTTCGGTGTATCTCCCGGATCCTTGATTGGCGGTCTTTGAGGTTGATTCGGTGGTTCTTCTACCAGTGGTTTATCCTGTAGCTTTATATCGCTCGTCAGATTATTATCAAGTGCAAATCGAACTATCATGACCATTTTCCTTTTTGGGATTGGAGGGGTGTATTTGAAAGACCATTTATCAATGTGTATAGTAAACACCTTGATTAAATTTTAATTAATCGTATATATCAATTCCAACGATCTTCATACAAAAAATTGTGCAAATGAATAAATCTGAATGATTTTGTTGCCAATCTTAGTAGATTTCGCGTAAAGACAAAATACAGGCTCGGGGAGAATGATCGTGGCGGCATCGAAAAAAATCATCATAGCCGAGGACCACCGGTTGTTTCGAGAAGGTTTAAAAGCGCTTCTTGCCGATAACCAGGGGTTTGAAATTGTTTGTGAGGCGTCAGACGGATTGGAAGCCATTCGCTGTGCCCGAAAGCACAAGGCCGATCTCATACTGCTGGATCTTTCCATGCCGAAAATGGGCGGAATTTCGGCTATTAAAGAAATCAAACGACAATTTCCGGACCTAAAAATTTTAGTCCTGACCATTCACCAATCCGATCAATACGTGTTGGAAACGTTTGAGGCCGGCGCTAATGGTTATTGCCTCAAAGACGCCGGCCGTAATGAGTTGCGGATGGCGATTGACAGCGTGTTGGCCGGCAAGACCTACCTCAGTCCGGAGATATCAGAACAGGTTATGGAAGGTTTCATCGAGGGTCGAAAAAAGATGAAGACCGAAACCACCTGGGATACGATCACGCAGCGCGAACGAGAAGTGCTGAAGCTGTTGGCTGAGGGGTATCAGAATAAAGAAATTGCCGAGCTGTTGCATATCAGCGTTAAAACCGTTGAAAAACACCGCGCCAACCTTATGGGCAAACTTGATCTTCACAATGCCGCAACTCTGACCGCCTACGCCATTGAGAAAGGGTTGGTCACAAAAAAGGGCTAATTCGTGCAGGAGCCGTATCGGCTGAATATATCTCCGAAAAATAATTATGCGTATAACCGGCTGTATCTATAAATCATGGAAGAATGGCGCGCCAGCTTTTGATTGTTCCTTTATTTCGATTGCGATACGATAGACCATCTTTTTTTTATAATACAGGATATTGCTTATTTACTGTTACAGATATCGAGTCTATTTAGAGCATGCCCGTACAGGAGAAAACTCTATGGCATACGAACCAACAGACCCAAATTCCGGGAATGCATTCTGCATGCCGGCAATTGATCAGTCCAACCATCGATATCTTTTAGCCGTCAAGGATTTTAACGACCGGGCGGTCGCCTGCCGGCGATAAAACGATTACGAATGCGCCATCAAATACTATAACGATGCTTTGCGTATCGATCCCGATTTTAGCAGGGCCTACCGCCTTCTTTCTCGTCTGCTAAAGTCAGATTCAAAAGATGCGACCGCGGAGCCTAAAAAAATGCTGCTAATCCGAGAAGAGGACGAACTAACATGCATGATGTAAATGTCGTGATTGCCGGTGCCGCCGGCGAGGGCATTCAGACCATCGGTGCTATTGTATCGAAGACGGTTCTGGATCAGGGCTATGCCGTTTTTACCTGGCAGGAATATGAATCACGGATCCGCGGCGGCCAAAACAGTTATTCGATCCGCATCAGTGATCAACCGCACAATACGCCCCTAATTGAAGCGGATATCCTTCTGGCCCTGAATGCCGAGGCCGTTGAAAAATACAGACCCCTGATCAAAGAAAATGGCATTTTAATTTCCGGGGAATCTTCTGAAGGCTCTTCAATCCGTATCCCTTTTTCCAAAGTAGCCAAAGATGAATTGGGAAAGAAAATATATGCCAATACGGTGGCTGTGGGTGCTCTGATCGGCGCCCTGGGGATCGATCTTAAAACACTTCAGAAGGAAATTAAGAACCGTTTTGCCGATAAAGCGGATGAGATTCTGGAAAAGAATCGTTTGGCTGCTGAAAAAGGGTACGAGATGGCGGATGAAGGCTGCAGAGACCTGTGTCCCTGGAATCTGCCCAAACGGGATGGCCGATTTTATCACATCAGCGGCAACGAGGCGATTGCGTTGGGGGCCGCTTATGCTGGATGCCGCTTTATAGCCGCCTACCCTATGACACCGTCGACGGAAATCATCACCTATCTGGCTGAAAACGAAAATCTCGGTGTGTTTGCCGAGCAGGCAGAAGATGAAATTGCGGCGATCGGCATGGCCATCGGTGCCAGTTATGCCGGCACCCGGGCGATGACCGCCACTGCCGGAGGCGGGTTTGCTTTGATGGTGGAACACGTGAGCCTGGCCGGAATGATCGAAGTGCCGGTGGTCATTGTCGTCGGCCAACGGCCGGGACCGGCCACCGGTCTGCCGACCCGCACCTCCCAGGGCGATCTATTGTTTGTCATCCATGCGGGGCACGGTGAATTCCACAAGCTGGTGCTGGCCGCATCGGATCCACTGGATGCATTTCACAAGACCGTGCGCGCATTCAATCTGGCCGACAAGTATCAAATTCCGGTGATGTTGTTAACCGATCAGTTTCTGACAGATTCCGGCTTTTCCTTCGAAGAGTTTGACATTGACGGTGAAAAACCGGCAACATTTCTAGCCGATCCGGATGCCATCGAGGATTACAAACGCTATCAACTGGACGACAGCGGGATCTCCCCGCGCTTGTATCCCGGGCAGAGCAAACATCTGGTCGGGGTCGACAGCGATGAACACGACGAAAGGGGCCATATCACAGAAGATTTGGTGAATGTCGCCCTGCCGATGGCACAAAAGCGTCTGGCCAAGAATAAAAAATTAAAAAAAGACGTGATGCCGCCCCAAGAAATTGCGTTGGATGAAGCCGATACGGTTTTGGTGGGATGGGGCTCGGCCCGAGCGGCGCTGCTGGAAGCGCTCGACCTGTTGAAAGCAGACGGCATCAATGCCGGTGTGATTCATTTTAGCGAGATGTGGCCGCTGCCGGATTATTCGTTTCCGGCGAATAAAAAATTTTGGACCATCGAAAGTAATGCCACCGGGCAGCTGGCCCGGCTGTTGCGATCCGAATATAATGTGATCTTCGAAGGCAGGATTCATCGTTATGATGGTTTACCATTGACTGCAGACTTTATAAGGACAAATTTCAATGCCAAAAGAAAATGAATTTGAAAACGATGTCGCGAGCCAGTGGTGTCCGGGATGCCCGAATTTTAATATACTCGACGCCATTAAAAGCGCCCTGGTAGAGCTGAAAAAATCACCCGATCAGGTATGCCTGATATCGGGTATCGGTCAGGCCGCCAAATTGCCCCATTACCTGCAGTGCAATTTCTTCAACGGATTACACGGTCGGGCTTTACCGGCAGCAATCGGCATTCATGCAACCAATCCGCAATTGACAACCATGGTGGTCACCGGCGACGGAGACTGCTACGGGGAAGGCGGAAATCATTTTCTGCACGCCCTGCGCCGTAATCCGGACATCACCGTGGTCGTGCACAACAACGAAATTTATGCCCTCACCAAAGGGCAGGCCTCCCCCACCACTCCGGCGGGCGAAAAACGCAGCATTCAAGCCAAGGGTGTCCAAATCGCACCTCTCAACATGCCGGCCATCGCCATTATTCATGGTTGTGGTTTCGTTGCCCGCGGATTTGCGGGGGAACCTAAGCACTTAAAAGATCTGCTGGTTGCAGCCGTTCGGCACCGGGGCTTATCTTACATTGACGTGATCCAACCGTGCATTACCTGGGGAACACGGCCGTTTTCATGGTACAAAGACCGTGTCCAACAGCTTGATGACGACTATGACACTGCCGATCAATCCCGGGCCCTGGAAAAAGTGATGGAATCGAGTGAAAAAATACCGATCGGGGTGCTGTATCAAGCTTCTGAACGCAAGGTATTTGGCCATCGGTTCAGGGAGATTGTCGACCAGCGCCCGCTGCCCGAGCTGGATCCGATCGATGCCGAGGAGATAAAAAGCCTTCTGCAGGGATTTCGGTCAGCACCGTAACGAAGACTGAGGACTAAAAAATTCCGGCCAATAAAGACAAGGAATCGTTCAGCCATCGGTAGGGGTACCATCGCACGGCAAAGAGATATGCACAGTCGTGCCTTCCCCTTTTTTGGAAACAATTTCAAATCTACCGTCACAGAGAATGGTTCGATCCCGCATGCCCAACAGCCCGAATCCGCTGACCGCTGTTGATTCTAAAAATTGTTCTTCAGGGTCAAATCCACAACCATTGTCGGCAACGCTTAATTCAATCCGATTTCCGCTTTTTGCAAGACGCAAACGAACCTGCGTCGCATCGCTATGTTTGGCCACGTTATTCATTGCCTCCTGTAACACGCGGTATATGACCACTTTTGACATTTCAGGAATTTCATCTTCCTGAACTTCCAGCTGCTGTTCAATTTGCAGATCCATATGCACCTTTTCAAATTCCCGACAAAACCAGGATATGGTCGCCAGCAACCCCAGATCATCGAGCAGAGAAGGTCTTAGATTGACGGAAATTCTGCGGGACTCGCTGATCGCTTCATCGACATAGGAAATGATTTTTTCCAGCGAGATCCGGGCAGACGATGGATTTTGCCCCATGGATTCCAACTTTTCCTCCAGAGCAAACTTAATGGCCGCCAGGTGGCCGCCGATGCTGTCATGAATTTCTTGGGCAACCCGTTTACGCTCGTCTTCCTGAGCATCGAGGATCTTGCGCGATAATTCCCGCATCTGTTTTCCGGCCAGCTTTACCTTTTCTTCTGCTTGCCTTCGTTCGGTTATATCCTCAAATAGCCCGACGCCGAATCCGACCGGCATCTGTAGGTCCTTGTACTGAGAAACCGTTATGCGAATCCATAAATCTCTTCCAGCCTTATGTCTGAAGCGCTCCTCGACCTGAATAAAATCCCGTCGCCCCTCGATCAGTTCCGAAAAGAGTTCATTGACGCGACTGCTGGCACCCTGTTCGAAAAAATCTTTCAAATAAAATACACAGAGTTCTTCATCGGAAAAGCCGGTTATTTTTGTCAACGCAGGGTTCGGCTCTACGATCTGGCCTTCCGGGCTGAACAGGGCAATGCCGATGGCAGCGCCATAAAAAATGCCCCTCAACCGCGATTCACTCTCACGAACCTGTTGGGCGGCCTTTTTCAGGGCGATGGCTTCCCGGATCGCATGTTCACATTGCTGAGGGTTAAGTTTATGCCGATCCAAATATCCGGCTGCTTTTTCAATGGCGGCGTCAAGGTCGTCCGTGCGCTCACGATTGGATATGAGCAAAATTACAGGGGTCACACATGCTTCTTTTTCCAACTCGGCGAGGAAATTTTCGACCCTGCGCTGGCCGAAATGATCGTCAACAAATATAATGCCGAAGTTGCCTGAATTTGCATTCCCGACAGCCGCATCAACATCAGGCGCCCAATGCACCTCAATACTTAATTTTTTGATTCGGTGCAGCACCTCGACGATTTCACTGAAATCATCCCGATGGGGCGCTACAACAAGCGTTTCGATGGTTTGTTCTGGCATCGGAGTATGGCCTCTACATATTTTTCGCCGCATAAATATAAGATAAAGTGTATTTACTCATACGGCCTTTTCTAACATATTGGATGTATAGAATTGGTTTTGTAAAATCAATTAACAAAATATTAATTTGAGGGCTTTTAACGGGATTTGCCGCCACGGGAAATGAAACCAAACAATGTCTGAAGGATAGGCCCTATTGGCCAAGAATCTCATCATCTTTTAGGTGCTTAGGTCTTCTATAAGTTGCTCTTCAGGTTCCGGCTTTTGACTTGGTGCTTTTGAACGCTGAAGCCTTTTGATGACCATATTTCTGATATCTCTGACGATTAAATAGAGGGCGGGTACATACAGCAAGGTCAGTAAGGTGGCCGCCAGCAGGCCGAAGCAGATACTGATGGCCATGGGAATTAGAAACTGGGCCTGGAAACTGCGTTCTAATAAGATCGGCAGCAGCCCGGCGATAGTGGTAATCGATGTCAGCAAAACAGGTCTGAACCTGGCCTTGCCGGATTGCACCACTGCCGTTTCAATATCGACGCCGCTGCGTACCGCCCGATTAATAAAATCAATTAAAATCAGCGAATCGTTAACCACAATTCCGGAAAGTG
>JAHEIW010000223.1 GCA_024639185.1 Deltaproteobacteria bacterium
ATTTTTGCGGCTTCATAAAGCACCGGCCAGCGACCCGATTCTTTGGTGGGCATTTGGAGCCCGGCATCTTTGGGAGTCTTATCGGAACAGGGATGATTGGTTACGGAAGGTACATTGTCGGCCCACCATTTCAGGTCACAACCGATGGAGTTGGCTTCGACCGAAAGATCGAATACTAGCGGAATGCCGTCTGCATTGTATCTCTTGGCGGCATTAACGACTCCTTTCGCCAGCAGTTCGGGATCCTGGAGCATTTTGTCGGCAGGCTCATTGATCAAAAAGGCGCAGTGAACCCCTGCGTATGGCACCCAGGGCGGTTTTTCCGTTCTTTTCCCCCGATAGGCGTCGATCAACATTTGTTTGGCCATTGGGAATCTCCTTTCTTTTTAATTAGGGGTCACGTTTCTACATAAAATTGTATAAACGTTTCTTTCATCACCTCCTTTCATGGTCTAATTGCGATTGTCAGGTAAAAATTCCAGACATTTTTAGTTGCAAATTCTGTGCAGTGATCTTGAATGCTGGGCAATTAATACTAAACATCATTCTCGACTAAAATTGTCAAGAATCATTTTCGATTATCACCGCCAGCGGCTTATTCTAAAAGAATAATGCCGTAATAGCTGTAGGTTTCACAGGTTTTAGCGGCAACCGTTGAAGTCGTTCCCAGATTTTTCAAGGTTCCAATGACATCAATGGAAAATGATTCCACCGATGGCCTTTTTTCTTGCGGAAACCGGCAATCTTCCGGGTATGCGCATTCCTTGCAAAGGGCGCAACATTCACCGACGAGGCTGAACGCTTTGTAATAGCCCTCCAAAAACAGCATGCGTTCCAGGCTGATCGTCCCTTTCCAGCAGCGAACTTGAGAGATTCGCTTGCGCTCGTTGTTCAGGTAAAAGTCCGAACAATTGGTGGTTCCCACCAGAAGCAACCCGGTGGAATACTCCGACAGAATGGCCCGAACTTTATCCGGATCCGGGGTGGCCGGGGGGCAGCACCAGTTTGTATTGTACTGATTGCAGCCGTAATGGCATTTAAGATGAACCCATTCGGCCACCACCATTTTATCAATCTTAAACGGAAAAATTGCATTGAGACCATACGACCGGCCTTTTTCCAGCAGGCGTTGGGTTAAGGCCTGAGAAATACCTTCACCGGCTTTAAACGGCACCACTTTTGATTTAGGCATTACTTGTTGCACTCCTAGCACGCTTCGAATTTGATATGAACTTCCTGCGGAAGCGCCAGCTCCAGAGCCACTTCAGCCGCTTTGATGATCGCCACCGGAATCGCACAGGAGAGGTGGCAGCCCGATTTTTCAGTTGCAACATAAACCGGATTGCGACTCAGCGGTGTGAAAAGCTCTTTAATCGATAAAGTTGTCAGGCGCTCAGCCAGTCTTTGAATCTGCTCGCAATCCGAATCGGAAATTTCCAGCGAAACCTGGCGGTCACCTGTTTTGCGGGCCTTTATAACACACGCAAAGCCACAGATGCCCGGTTCAACTGTCACACATATCCATTTTGGTTTTTGAGAAGCCAAGATGCACCGCAATCTATTGTTTTAAAATTTCCTCGGGAACCACATCTGCCAGATGCGGAAATTCGTCCGTCATATGCGGTATCTGCATGGCCTCCATGAATTCAGTCTGGAAGTCGCCTTCGACGGTCAGCTCAATATATTCCACATTGCGCGATACCCAGTTGGCTTCCTCCCGTTTGTCTTTATTCAACAATGCCGCGCGGCAACCATCACCGGCAGCATTACCGACACTTTCGATCATTTCGATATCACAATCCGGAAACAGCCCCATAATCAAGGCCTTTTCCCGATCAACGTGGGTGCCAAAAGCACCGGCGATTTTGATCGTATCTACTTTTTCCATTCCCATGCGCCGCATCATGAGCTTACATCCGGCATATAATGCGCCTTTGGCCAGCTGAATCTGGCGAACATCTTTTTGGGTGACCACGATGTCCTTATCAATGCTCGATTCTTCCGCCCAGGCCAGGACAAATTCCGGCTGGTTGGTATCCGGGTTTAATCGGTAACGGGGATGCCCTTCTAACGCTTCTTTGTTAAATGCGCCACTTTTGATAATAATCCCCGCACAGTAAAGCTCAGACAGCAGGTCCAAAATACCGGAACCGCATATGCCTTTGGCCTTCATATCCTTGGCTTCCGAATATTTACGCCAGGCATCACGGCCAATGACTTTATAATCCACCTCTCTTGTTTCAGGATCAATGGTGATCCGTTCCATCGCCCCGGGGGCTGCGCGCATACCGAAGGCAATCTGGGCCCCCTCCAGGGCCGGACCGGTCGCACAGGAAGAGGAAATCAACTTCTCTTTGTTGCCCAGCACCAGCTCGCCATTGGTGCCGATATCAATAATCAGTGCGATTTCGTCTTTTTTGTACGGCTCTTCGGCCAGCATCACACCGACATTATCAGCACCCACAAATCCGGCTTCATTGGGAAGCACGAATACGTATGAAGCGGGATTGATGTTGATGCCCATATCACGCGCCTTGATATCCAGACTGTGATGAATCACCGGGGGAAAAGGGGCCAGCCCCACATGCTCGGGATTGAGCTTTAGAAAAATATGATGCATGGCGGTGTTGCCCCCAATGGTCACATCCTCAATATCTTCTCTGGTCAGGCGCAGATAGGTCTTGCCTTCCTCGGGCACTTCCACATACTCAACCGGTCCTTCTTCACCTTTCTTCTTCTTCTTTTTCTTCTTGGGAGGATAGGTGTTCTGGATGGCCTGTTCAACCAGAGAATTGAGTCCTTCGATGATGTCGTCGTTCATTCGCTGCAGCCCATCGGTAGAGGTCATGTGATAGGTGATGCGCGCCATGACGTCCTCGCCATATTTGCACTGCGGATTCATCATGGAGACCGTATCGACCACCTCCATCGTGCTCAGATCGCAAAAATAGGCCGCCACTGTGGTCGTTCCTACATCGATCGCCAACCCGTAAGCCCGCTCGGCCCTACCGGGCCGGAAGCGCACAACTTCTTTGTCGTTCCAGACACTGACCGTGACACTCCAATCCCCGTCACGCAGGGCCGTGGGCAGCTGCCTCAACGCAAATATGTCAACCGCCAGATCTTTAAGCCCGTGCTCTTTTTCCAGTACCCGGCAGACGCGTTCAAAATCCGCCGTGGGTTCTTCGAAGGTGGGCGGCTCGACTTCGACGGTGTAAATTTTTATGGTGGGGTTATGCTCGATATGGATGTCCCGAGCCGCTTTACTCACCACCTGTTTACCGGCGCGGGATTCCTCCGGTACGAAGACCAAAAGATCGCCCTGAATTTCGGTGACGCAGGCCAATCGATGACCGGTCTCTTTTTCTTTAGGAAAGATAAACTTTTCTTCTTCTTCCTGCCAGGCGCTAACGTTGGTCATTTTGGACTCGATGCCGTATTTCTCAAAACGACCTTCTTCGATGCGGACTTTACACTTGCCACAAACTTTCTTTTCACCGCACAGGGCCTCGATATCAGCCCCCAGCAATCTGGACGCCTCTAACACATTGATGCCTTTGGGCACCTCTCCTCTTCGCCCGGACGGTTGAAAAATAACCATCGCGTTGTTATTCTTGTCTCCCATGCGCTCAAATCCTCCTTCATTTTAAATTCAGCGGACCGCCAGGCCGCCAGCTCGACTGACGGCTATCGGGTCTGAATATAGGGCAATCCGCTTGCGACACGATCTCGCATACGGCAAACCCGGCAGGCAGCTCCGAAAATAGCGGATGCCGGCCGGGATTTCCAAATGGAAGCGATGCGTTATCCTTCCTTCTTTTTTTCAAATTCCCGCAGACGCCCGATCATCTTGATCCCTTCTGCCACCGCATTTCCGGCAGACTCGGCATATCCATCCGCACCAAAAAGGTTGGCGACATCCTGGGTCACAGGCGCCCCGCCTAACATAATAGCCACATCCGGGTTCTTATCTTTGATCATCTTGATAACTTTTTTCATACCCAGCATGGTTGTGGTCATCATGGCTGACATGGCCACGACCTCGGCATCCGTCCGCAACTGTTCCTCCACAAAATTTTCAAGCGGCACGTCGCGGCCAAGGTCGTAAACCTCCCAACCGGCAACATCAAACATCATCTTGACCAGGTTTTTACCGATGTCGTGCACATCGCCCTGAATGCTGCCAATCACCACCTGCGCCACCGCGCCCGCGTCCGACTTGGGGACATGGGGTCGCAGTATGTCCAGGCCCAGATATAAGGCATCGGCGCACATCAACACCTCGGGCACAAAATATTCGTGCTTCTCGTATAGCTCACCGACGACCTCCATTCCGGCAGCCAAACCATCCATGATCATCTCTAGCGCCACAAATCCTTCATCAACAGCCTGCTGTGCGGCTTCCTTGACCTGTTCCTCTTTGTAATTGATGACACCGTCTTTCAGCAATTCAAATAATTCTTCTTTGCTCGCCATTTTTATTCTCCTTATCGGTCTATTTTAAATTTAAAGCCGCCCAACGGCTGGAGTCGGACCGGCATAATACTCGCGGGCCGCTTTTTCCATGGCCCTAAAATTATCTTCTTTGATATCCGGCCAAAGATCGCAACCCGGCCATACCGCATCGATTTTGCCGTCAATATTGGTCTGGATACCCTCGATGGCCTGCTCGACAGTCGTTTCTTCCGCACAGGGTAGCCCGAAGACATCGAAATTGCCAACAATCAAGGCATCATCACCTAATTTTTGCCGAGTTTCTAAAAGATTGTTTTTGATGTCGAAACTGACCGCCTGGG
>JAHEIW010000224.1 GCA_024639185.1 Deltaproteobacteria bacterium
ACTCCAACATATTGCTATTTTTGAAATCCAGAAAATGTTGTGATATTCGTTTCATATCTGTAAAATTGCCCGTATTTTGATATTTTTAATAATAGCCGACAATATGACAGCTGATTTTCTGCCGGGATATTCAAATTAACCCCTTAACTGAACAGATTATCATCGCATTGACCTTTCCATAATTATTCTTGACCCCCTAAGCCCCTTTGGATATTTAATAAATCAGCAAAAGATCCAATCCTTTTCATTTTCGTTTTAAAACCTTAAAAGAGGCGTCACCCATGGCTCAAAAAGGTTTTAAACGCAAGCTCACCGCCATCCTCAGTGCGGATGTCATTGGCTACAGTCGGCTGATGCGAGACGACGAAGACGCCACTGTCCGTGATTTAGCCGCTCACCGCGTACTGGCCACGGTCATAATCCAACAATATGATGGTCGCGTAGTCGATTCACCGGGCGATAATATTTTGGCCGAATTTGCCAGTGTTGTGGATGCGGTTAACGGCGCTATAAAAATCCAGCAGGAAATCAGCAGGAGAAATTCGAGTATCCCCCACGACCGCCGTATGGTATTTCGCATTGGAATCAATCTGGGCGATGTGATTGGAGAAGATGAACGAATTTATGGTGACGGCGTCAATATAGCGGCGCGGGTGGAGGGGCTGGCGGGCGCCGGCGGCATTGCCATTTCTGGAACCGTTTATGAGCACATCAAAGATAAACTATCACTGGGCTATCATTATTTAGGCGAACAAAATGTAAAAAATATTCCTGAACCGGTTTGCGTCTATCGGCTATTAACCGATCCTGAAGATTCCGGCAAAATGATCGATGCCGTAGAACCAGATGCAGGAAAATGGCGCCGGGCAATCACCGCATCTGCTGCTATTATTGTATTGGTGGCGGGTGCGTTCAGCATTTGGATCTTTTTTCTGCGTTCTGAAAATGAGGTCGCTACTGTTGCGAAGACGGCCTTGCCTTTGCCCGACAACCCTTCGATCGCCGTTTTGCCGTTTCAAAACCTGAGTGGGGATCCGGAGCAGGATTATTTTAGCGACGGGCTAACTGAAGACCTGATCACGGATCTTTCCAAGATATCCGGGCTGTTTGTCATCGCCCGCAACTCCTCTTCTGTCTACAAAGGTAAATCAATCAAAATAGCACAAGTTGGTCGGGAACTCGGGGTACAATATGTATTGGAGGGTAGTGTCCGCAAGGCGGACGATCGGGTTCGAATCACGGCCCAATTGGTAGATACAACCACTCAGAGACACCTATGGGCCCACCGGTATGACCGGGAGCTAAAAGACATTTTCATGCTGCAGGACGATGTCACGCAAAAGATCGTAGCAGCACTGGCCGTCAAATTGACCGCGGATGAGCAAAAGCGTTTGCTTCACAGATACACCGACAATATGGAGGCCTACGACCTTTATTTGCAAGGATTGGAGTATTTTAACCGCTTAACCAAAGAATCAAATATCCAGGCCCGGCAAGTGTTGAACAAAGCCATTGATCTGGACCCTGATTTTGCAGCAGCATATGCACTGCTCGGTTGGGTTCATAGCCGGGAGTGGACCCAGGGTTGGAGCCCGGGCCCGCAACCGCTCGAGCGGGCTTTTGAGCTTGCACATAAGGCCATCGTCCTGGATGAAACGCTGCCGGCTGGTTACACAATTTTGGGCGAGATCTATCTGCACAAAAGGCAGCACGCAAGGGCCATAGCCGCGCAGGAGAAGGCCATTGCTCTCAGTCCTAACGATGCTGAAGGAATCGCCAGCCTGGCAGGGATACTGACCTGGTCCGGAAGACCGCAGGAGACCGTTGAGCTCATAAAAAAAGCCATGCGCCTCAACCCCACGTATCCAACCGAGTATTTATGGAACCTGGGTCATGCCTATTATTTAATGGGCCGATATGAGAAGGCGATCGAGGTCCTTGGCCGGGCCCGTGACCGCAATCCGGATTACATACCCGTCCAGGCTTATTTGAGCGCCAGTTATATTGAGCTGGGGCGTGAAGCGGATGCCCGCGCAGCAGCAGCAGAATTTAAAAGACTCAGCCCCCGAACCCCCATTACGGAATGGCGGCACAGGCTCCCTTATAAAGATCAAATGATTACAGAGCGTTTTTTGGTCAATTTACGCAAAGCAGGGATGTAACGATATTGTCCTTTGCGATTGCGTAGTTTGCCCGGGATCGAGGAAATAAAATGAGCAATTCTATTCAGGCATTAATTAAAAGTTTTAATGAAGTTCCGGAAGGCAAATTTCCGCCGGAATACTATACCCCTCTGTTTATTCGCGGCTTTGTATTTGGCAACTACGCCTATCCATCCGGTCTGCTAATCCATGCACTACTGTTAGTCGTTTTTGCTCTGTTAGGGGTTATGATATTGGCCATCTTTAATCTGTTTAGCGTCATTCTATGGGCCGTTGCCATTTTCCTTCACAGAAGAGGATATCTGTGGCACGCCTACTATTTGGTGTCGATCGAAATCATCGCTCACGCAGCTGTTTGTGTGGCCGTTATCGGATGGCATACCGGGTTCCAATATTATGTCCTTATCCAGCCCGCGGTCGTATTCTTTATACCGGGCAAAACGATTCACAAAGCTGCCATTGCTGCAATTTACACTTGCGCCTTTGTCGTAATGAATATGTATGCGAACGCAACTGTTCCGCTAAGACAACTCAACCCTTTATTGGTTGCCGCCTTCAATTATGGCAATATTTTTGCTGTCGGTTCACTTTTATCCTATCTGACGTATCGTTATTATCTGGCAACGATTTCTGCTGAAAAAAAATTGAAGAAGGAGCATCAGAAAGTCAACGCAGCTTTAAACGAGCGTAACCAGGCTTTCCAACGCCTCAATCAGGAGCTGGCTGAGGCAGCTGACTATGTTAGAACCATCCTGCCGCGGCCGGTGACCGCAGGGGCCATCCGCACCGACTGGCGCTTTGTCCCCTCGACATCATTAGGTGGTGATGCCTTTGGTTACCATTGGGTGGATGAAGATCACTTTGCCATCTATCTGATTGACGTCAGCGGTCACGGTGTCGGGGCGGCGTTGCTGTCGGTTTCGGTCATGAATGTATTGCGCTCGCAATCACTGCCCGATACCGATTTCAACGCTCCCGAGCAGGTATTGGAATCACTGAATCTGGCTTTCCCCAGCGAAGACAACAACGATATGTTTTTTACGATGTGGTATGGTATCTATAACCGGCGTACCAAAGAGTTAACCTATGCCAGCGGCGGTCATCCGCCGGCGCTTTTACTGGACGACACCTCAACCGGCGAACCCGAGTTTACACCGCTGCGAACACCCAACAACGTGATTGGCGGCATGTCAAAAGCAACCTATGAGAAAAGGGGATGTACGATTGGCGAAAGCAATAGGCTGTATATCTTTTCCGATGGTGTGTATGAGGTCAAAAAATCAGATGGATCGATGTGGCGCTTTCAGGAATTTTCAGATTTTATGACCCGGGGCAAAATCGGTGATCAGTCACGGTTGGACCACTTATACGATTATGCCAGAAATTTGGGGAACCTGGAAAATCTTGAGGACGATTTTACGATATTAGAGGTGGCTTTTGCTTAAATGAACGGGTTGGTGGTCTGACAGGACAAGTCACTTGCAATGGAAGATGACCGGCTCAGGAAATAGTAAATGGACGCGGACAAACTGGGTAAATCACGATTATTGAATTGGCTTTTCAAACCCGCCGGCATGATCATGGAAAGCCGCCTTCGCAAGTGGCTGATGAATCCGGTCAAAACCCTGCAGGGAGCCGGCATTCAGCCCGGGCAGACTGTTTTGGAAGTGGGATGCGGCACCGGCTTTTTTACGATACCGGCAGCCAGGCTGATTGGCGATCAAGGCTATTTGGTTGCAATGGATGCCTTGGCCGATTATACTAAGCGCGTATCAAAAAAGGTGCAGGCGGAAAATTTAACAAATGTTCGCGTAGTGCATCGTGACGCGCTGGAAACGGGATTGGATGCTGCCAGCATGGACATGCTGCTGTTGTTCGGTGTGCTTCCGTTCCCCTATTTACCGTTAGGCCGGCTTCTACCTGAAATGCACCGCATTCTGAAACCAGAGGGACGCATGGCGCTGTGGATGTTCCCAGTTGCCGGTTGGGTCCCAAAGTCGATTTTTGATTCGGGATTATTTACGTTTATCAGCAAACAAAACGGCGTTTATAATTACAGACGCCATTAATTGAAAGCGAGAATTGTTTTCCGTATCCGAAATAGTCGAATGCCTTCGTATTAAGCGGGTGGAACTTTATTGGCGTGAAAATCATGAGTTGGGCCGAAAGGAAAAACCAACAATCAAAAGAGGAGGCCATTATGTCTAAAAAAATCCTTATTTGTGCTGTTTTAATGTGTTTTGCCCTCTGTACGAATGTGGCTTTGTCCGGGATGGCATATCTCCCGGAAATGAACCAGGTTGCAGCGCCCTATCCCGGAGCCACCATCGTCCAGACCACAAGCGCTGCCGGAACCGTAATGGTGACGATGCAATCTGACGACAATCTGGACTCGATATTCGAGTTTTATAAAAAAGAATTACCGGCTAACGGCTGGACAATTTCGGCCGAGACCCAGTCACAGGGGCATTCAGGTCTGATGGGTGAAAAAGGAGCAAACAGCACGGTTGTTAACCTCAGTTCGGGGCAGGCCGGCAAATCATTAATTATGCTGATGCTGGGCCCAAAGCAATAATCGCATTTTTTGACATTTTTATTAGATGGGTGCTGAATCAATTTTGTGTA
>JAHEIW010000078.1 GCA_024639185.1 Deltaproteobacteria bacterium
TTAGCCTGAAAATACTGAAGATTTTACAGCAAAAGGCCCGAATTCCCAATGTTGAGGTTGCGCGCCAGGTGGGCATGGCGCCATCTGCTGTGCTGGAGCGTATTCGCAAGCTGGAAAAGCAGGGCTTCATCGATGGGTATGAGGTCAGGCTCAATCCCCAACGTTTTGCCAAAAGTCTGGTGGCGTTTGTCACCGTCAAATTGAAAAAACTGGATGCCGAGATCAAAGTCGGTCAAACACTCTCAAAATTGCCGGAGGTTCAAGAGGTGCATTACGTGGCCGGTGAAGACGCCTTTGTGGTCAAAGTGCGGGCGGCTGACACCGAGGCGCTCAGCGGGCTGATTCGCGATAAAATTGCAGCCATCGCGGGGGTGCGGTCCACCCAAACGGCCATCGTTTTATCCACCTATAAAGAGACGGCCCGGATTCCGATTGAAATTGTAAGTGCCTAAAATGACTAAAGTGAGCTAAAGTGCCTAAAATTTTGGTATCGCTTCGCTCTATCTTTTTTTATTTAACTGATAGAATTTTTTAACTTTTGGCACTTTAGATCACTTCCAACTTTAGTCACTATGTTTAATTTTCCAATCAGTATCAATTTAAGAAAGGGTAAAACATGATTCAAATTAACGAAAACTACCTGAAGCTGCAGGCGTCATATCTTTTTTCGGAAATCAGGCGCCGGACCGATGAATTTCAAACACAGAACCCGGACAAAGAAATCATCAAACTGGGAATCGGCGATGTGACCCGGCCCCTGCCGGAGGCCTGCATCGAGGCCTTTCACCGGGCCGTCGATGAAATGGGCGCTGCGGCCACCTTCCGGGGCTATGGCCCAGAACAGGGGTATGAATTTTTACGCGAAAAGATCGCCGAAGTCGATTACCAGAAGCGAGGTGCTGATATTTTTGCTCAGGAAATATTTGTCAGCGACGGCGCCAAATGTGACACCGGCAACATCCAGGAAGTATTTGCCACCGATATTCAGATTGCCATACCCGATCCGGTTTACCCGGTCTATCTGGACACCAACGTGATGGCCGGCCGCACCGGAGCGTTTAATGACGGCCGCTACGACGGTATTACCTACATGGAGAGCACGCGGCAAAACGGCTTTATCCCCGAGTTGCCGTCAGCTGATGTCGATCTGATATACCTGTGTTTTCCCAACAATCCCACCGGGGCGACCATTACAAAAACGCAACTGCAGACCTGGGTGAATTTTGCTCACGAGAACCGGGCCCTGATCCTTTTTGATGCCGCCTATGAATCCTTCATCCAGGATCCGGATCTGCCCAAAACAATTTTTGAGATTGACGGCGCCCGCGAAGTGGCCATTGAATTCAGGAGCTTTTCCAAAACCGCGGGATTCACCGGCACCCGTTGTGCGTATACGGTGGTGCCGACATCCTGCAAGGCTTACACTGCCGCCGGTGAGGCCCATTCGGTTCATGATCTGTGGTTTCGACGCCAGTCCACCAAATTCAACGCCGTATCCTATCCGGTCCAGCGGGCTGCCGAGGCCATATACACTGCTGCCGGTCGCAAACAGGCCAGCGCCCTAATTGACTACTACCTGAAAAACGCCGCCCTGATTCGTAAAGAAATGGAGGCCCTGGGCTATGAGTGTGTGGGTGGTGAAAATTCGCCTTACATCTGGATTTACGGTCAAAAGGAGTCCTGGGCTTTTTTTGATCTGCTGCTTGAAGAAGCCGGTGTGGTGTGCACCCCGGGTGCCGGATTCGGCCGTTGCGGTGAAGGCTTCATCCGCCTCAGCGCCTTCAATGATGCTGACAACGTCCAACTTGCCGTGCAAAGAATCAAGCAGGCACTCAGCTAAAAATTTTTGGTAAAATTTTTAGCCGTTATTGATTATTGGTTATTCGTTATTGGTATTTGATCTGCTAATACTGGCTATTCGCAACTCGCAACTCGCAACTCGTAACCCGTAACCCGTAACCCGCAACGCGAAACACGGAACCTCTGAAACCTGAACCCTGAACCGTTGAACCCTGAACGGAGTGAAGAACGATGCCCATGTCGCAAGCATTTGAAAACCGATTGTTACCTGTACTGGATGAAATCTGCGATTATTATGGAACCCCGTTTCACATCTATGATGAAGCCGCTATCCGCGAAACCGGCCGGAATTTTATGAAGGCCTTCTCCCGGTTGAACGGATTCCGCGAATATTATGCTGTCAAGGCGCTGCCCAACCCGCGTATCCTGCAAATCGTGCAGGATCTGGGATTTGGCTTTGATTGCAGCTCAATTGCAGAGCTGATTCTCAGCCGCCAAATCGGCGCCCGGGGGGAAGATATCATGTTTTCCTCCAATAACACGACCGCCGAAGATTTTAAGGCGGCGGATGCTGATGGCGGCTGTATCTTGAATCTGGATGACATTTCTTTGATCGCCAAAGTGCCGCAGATGCCTGAGACCGTCAGTTTTCGCTACAATCCCGGACCCGGCCGCAGTGGCAACAGCATCATTGGCGATCCAGTGGAGTCAAAATACGGCGTCGCCGACAGTCAGATCATCGATGCCTACAAAGCGGCGATGGAGAGGGGCGCTCGTCGATTCGGGCTGCATACCATGCTGATCTCCAATGAATTAAACGCGGATTATATGGTTGAAACCGCCGCCATGCTGCTGGAAGTGGCAGCCCGGGTGTCAAAAACCCTGAACATTCGCATGGAATTTATCAACATCGGCGGCGGGCTGGGCATCCCCTATGAGCCCGGACAAAAGCCGCTGGATATTTTCGCCATGGCCGCTGAAATCGCTGATCTTTTTGCAGCCTATAAAGCGCAAAATGGGTACGAACCTGAATTCTGCATTGAAAGCGGGCGCTATATGACCGGACCGCACGGCGTGCTGGTAACCAGCGCTATCAATCAAAAAGACATTTATCGCAAATATATTGGTGTGGATGCATCGATGGCCGCCTTAATGCGACCGGCCATCTACGGCGCCTACCATCATATAACTGTCGTCGGTCATCAGGTGACACAACGCTTTGAAAAAGTGGATGTGGTCGGCTCGTTGTGTGAAAACAATGACAAGTTTGCCGTCCAGCGTCTGCTGCCTGAAATTCAAGATGGCGATCATTTGTTGATCCACGATACCGGCGCCCACGGTCATTCCATGGGCTTTAACTATAACGGCCGCCTGCGGCCCAAGGAACTGCTGCTGCGCTCCGATGGGTCGGTGGAATTGATCCGACGAGAAGAAACTGTTGCCGACTATTTTGCAACCCTGAACTTCGCATCGCAGGTGCTGATACCCAGCCTATCCGCCAAGCGTAACGCGGCCTAAGCTCAGCGACAAGGATTTCGGCTTCCGGTTGCATGAATTTATGCTAATGTAGGGGCGGGGTTTACCCCCGCCCGGGCAGTGTCTTTGATGGGCGGGAGTAAACCCCGCCCTACAATTTTTCAGAAACAGCAGCCAGCAGCCAGCAGCCAGCAGCCAATGACCAGAGGCTATATGATTAGGATAGGACCGGCAGGATCCAAAGGAATGGGAAATCTGGCGGGTGTGCGCAAGGTGGCGCGCATGCAGCTGGATTGCATGGAGGTGGCGTTTACCTACGGGGTGCGGATGTCTGTGCAGGACGCACGAGAAGTCGGCGCCCTGGCTAAAGACAAAGGCGTTGTCCTGTCGGTGCACGCGCCCTATTACATTAATCTGGCATCCGATGAAAAAGAAAAGATCCAGGCCAGCAAAAAGCGCATTCTGGACGCCTGCCAGCGCGCCCATGCCCTGGGCGCCCCAAACGTGGTATTTCACGCCGGTTTTTATCAGAAAAAAACAGCCGAGCAGACCTATGCAATGATCAAAAAAGCCATCCTGGCAATTCAGCGCCGGATTAAAAAAAACTGCTGGAAAGTCAAATTATGCCCGGAAGTTACCGGTAAACCGTCCCAATTCGGCTCCATCGATGAGCTTTTAACCCTCAAGAAGGAAACCGGTTGCAGCATTTGCGTTGACTTTGCGCACCTGTATGCCCGCAGGCAGGGTCAGGTGGATTATGGAAAAATTATAAAAAAGCTGCCTAAAATATTTCACGCCCATTTTTCCGGTATTGAATACGGCCCCAAAGGCGAGCGTAAACATCTTAACGTTACCCGAAAATTTTTTGAACCCTTGGCTGCAGCGTTGCTCAAAGCCGGACGGGAAGTCACTCTGATCTGCGAATCGCCCCACCCCTATAAAGATGCCGCCATGATGAAACGCGTCGTTACCGCCCTGACCGCCGGGAAAAGGACTCCGGCTTGATGCCGCGATCGAATGTTCCGGGTTTGTGAAATATTGACATTAAAGCACGCATTCGTTATCTGGTTCGTTTTGAATTTAATTTAACGGGCGCATTCATATTTTGCGTTGCAGCTAAAGCCGATACGCATTACGCAATTTTCGAATCACCGGGTAAAATAAGAGGTTCATAAAATGGATATTTTTTCTGTGGAAGCAATTACGGCGCTTATCACCCTTACCGCGATGGAGACCGTGCTGGGCATTGATAACATCGTATTTATCTCTATTGTCGTTGCCCGTGCGCCAGAACACTCTCGTGAAAAAACCCGAAAGCTGGGCATTTTCTTGGCCCTGTTTATGCGATTGCTGTTATTATTTTCAATCACCTGGGTGATGGGCCTTGAGACCCCTTTATTCAGTGTCTTTTCCAAAGCGTTTTCAGGCCGGGACCTGATATTGCTGGGCGGCGGCATTTTTCTCATTGCCAAATCGACATATGAAATTCACCATAAAGTTGAAGGTTCTCCCGAAGAAAATATCCGCCAAATTTCAGGATTGGCCGCCAAATTTGTGCTGCTTCAAATTGTCCTTCTTGATCTCGTTTTCTCTTTAGATTCCGTGATTACGGCGGTCGGCATGGCCAATCAAATTTGGATAATGGTTACCGCCATGGTCATTTCTATGGTTGTCATGCTGGTGTCAGCCAAATCTATCGGGGATTTCGTCGAGCATAACCCCACGGTCAAAATACTGGCCCTGGCATTTTTATTGCTCATCGGGGTAATGCTCATGGCCGAGGGAATGGGCCAGCATATTAACAAGGGTTATATTTATTTTGCTATGGGCTTTTCGCTTTTGGTGGAATTGCTGAATATGAGATACAGAAAAAAACATCTGGCTGCCTAAAGATCGACCCTCAAGTACAAGGCGTAAAGCGATTCAAAAGTGGAGCATACACGATAGTATTCGAGCATTTTGAATCGGCCTGCGACGAGCGTAGTCGCGTCGTTTAATGCACACCTTAAATCTTCATAAAAATAGATGTGTAATCCATCTATCCTGGATAACGAAGTAATTGAGTGTTAGATGCATTTTTAAGATAGGTTTTAGAAATGTTTGACAATCTCCAGATTACTTCCTAATTTTATTTAAGATTTTTAGCTTTCAGGAACTTCAAGATGTACCTTGTCTCTTACCCGCATCAAAGGGAATTAGATGAATTCTTCAACATCAACTGAGCAATTATTGCAACAAATTGCATCATTGAAAAAAGCGCTCAAGGAATGCCGTGCCCAAAAAAAACAGGCTGAAGATAAATACCGTCGTGTTATTGACAGTCGGTTTGAAGGATTCATGCTGCTGGATGGCGATCGTGTGATCATTGAAGTCAATAAGGCATTGTTAAAGATCTCCGGTTATGAGCGTGATGACTTTATCGGTCATGCAGTTGATCAATTTTACCACAAAACCTCCCTTACGTTTTATTCGGCGAGCCCCGATCATTTCAGTTTTGAAGCCTTATTTCGCGCCAGGGATGGCCGCTTGATTCCCATGCTATTCAGCCGCAGCACACTCCATGATGAAAAAAACCAAATTACGGGCTATATGGTTTTTCTAACGGATCTAACCGATTTAAAAGAAACGCAGGAAGAGCTGAAAAGAGCCGAACACCGCTACCGCAATATGTATCAAAATGCCGTGCAGGGAATGTTTCAAATTCGGCAATCCGGTGAGTTTATTCGTGTCAATCCGGCTTATGCGCGTATTCTGGGATATGATTCTGTTGATGAGATCCTTGCGCTGAAAGAGGGCGCTATTAAATTTTATTTCAAATCTGAGGACCGGGCCCGGTTGATCCGAGCACTGCAAAAGAAAGGTATGGTTGAAAATCATGAACTGCGGCTGAAGCGCAAAGATGGAAAGCCCATATGGGTATTGACCAATATCCGAATGATTGAGCGTGAGCACGGAGATGCCGTTCTCGAAGGCATCATGGTCGACAATACGAAAAAGAAGACTCTGGAAAAGGAGCTGAGGCGCGACCGCAAAAAATTCCGCAATCTTGCGATCCACGATAATTTAACCGGGTTGTTTAACACGCGCTACCTGTATCAAACATTGGATAATTTGATTGCAGAGAACAAATTAACACGCAAACCATTTTCTCTGGTGTTTATGGATATGGATAACTTCAAGCGTGTGGTGGATACCTATGGTCACCTGAACGGCAGCCTGGCTCTTAAAGAAGTGGCTCATACAATCAAAAACTGCATTAAGAGACCTTGCTTTGGCGTTGCCTATGGGGGAGATGAGTTTGTTATCGTAATGCCCGGGTTCGATAACAGTGAGGCAACTGAATTAGTTGAGCTCATT
This sequence comes from Deltaproteobacteria bacterium, assembly GCA_024639185.1. GTDB lineage: Bacteria > Desulfobacterota > Desulfobacteria > Desulfobacterales > JAHEIW01 > JAHEIW01. The sequence continues at coordinate 6,634 of JAHEIW010000078.1, forward strand.
CGCTACGAGATGGTCCATACGACCTACTTATCTAAAGCCGGTTACCATGTTCATCTGGCAGCCAGTTTTGGTGTTGCCACATTTCCGGATGACACCGATAATCGGGATGGCTTGCTGGCACTTGCCGATCAGGCGATGTGTCATATCAAGCAGACCGGTAAGGGTTTAATCGGTACGACTCCCTCGTAATCATTATGCCTAGCAAGGTAACACGGCTTTGGCCTTTAAATTGACGGCTCGATCGTTTCGTTTATTCTAATGCCTCTCTTGTTCAGCTGATTCATGAATAAATCACAAGGCACGTCCGTGGCCGGTGAAAGAACTCCCGTTCTGGTTATATCACCTTTGACGATCATCTCTGCAGCGATACAGGCAGGATAGGCAACGCCCATGCTCATGGCCATTAAGCCTGTCTTCAAATCTCGTTCAATCATAAGAGAGCAAGTCAGTATTTGTTGCTTACCCCTACTTACCCCCTCAACCTTGTTTACCATGACACATAGATCTTTTTCGTTGGCACTATACTGCAGTTGTGGCTCGAGCAGTTTGGCAACCATTTCAAGTGGTGATACCTCATTAGGCAACCCTCTGATAGGCTCATCGCTTAAAAAGCCTAATTTTTTCAGCGGGCTCCAAAATGTGCACCAACCGGGCCATCGCAGTGCATACCGCCCTGTTTCAATAAGCGTATCCGCAATTTTCAGTAATTTGGCATAACGCACCGCATCGCCGTTCGGAATGGCTTCCAGTGTCCCCAGTTCCGGAAATTCGATATGGTGAATAAATGCATTCTCATGCTGATCTTTCGCTGGGATATATATGAGTTCAGAATCCGCGATAAGCGTTGCATCTCTTATCTGGCTTTTCAATGCAGCCTCTATATTCCAGCTGATTTTGTAATTTAGCGGATTATCACATGCCGCCTTTTCGGGAATTCCGCCACAGTATGAATTGAGCTTAAATACCTCATCGAAATACCGTAGGCTATATTTGTAAATTACCAGGTCGATTCCTGGATCAAGACCGCATTCCGGGATAATGGAGATTCCTCTTTCTTTTGCAGCATGGTCGAGGTCAAGAATATCATATGCGTAGTTGGTGTTGACAAGATGAACACCACTTTTTATGGCAGCCTCGGCAACAGTCCGGGTACTCTGTGATGGCAAAAAATCAAGGACAACATCAAACTTTTCGTCCATTTTAGATGCCAATGCGTTTAGGTCATTTGCATCTATACGGTCGATTTGAATTTTGGCCTTGTCGATAAAGTCAAAGGTATCAATGAACTCCGGCTGAATATCTGCACAGGTTATATGGTCAACACTTACATTTCTGGATAGATCGTATAGCGCCGCCCTTCCTTGAATACCACAACCGCCTAAAACGAGCACTTTCATTTCTTAATGAGAACCAAATTTATAAAGCACCATCTGCATATTTCCTTAAGCCAAATGTTCCTTCAATTCTTTCGCAGTGTGCTTTGAAAGTCCTAAAGATTCCATTGTGCGTTTGGCTTCACCCACATAATCTCGATCCATCAACACAGAAACCAGTGTGATCACTGCCGACATAATCGGTGTCGCTACCCCGACCTGTTCCCCAAGTTTCTGGAGAAACACCAGACCATACCCGACATCTTCATTGAAATACCGGTAATCCAGACTACTCTGGGCTTTGACGCCCTCGAATCCCGGCGAGGTGATAAATCCGTTGTCATACGTGGCTTCTGTCATATAGCCCTGCATGACACCCAATTCCGGATCGGGAACAACATCCACACCTAATTTTTTACCAATGGCGATCCGCTCCTTATCAACCGCTTCGATCAGCCTGCCGACCGCCGGCGTGACGCCCTGGTGATAAAAATCGAAATCACCCCTGGTACGTTCGATTAAGGCGACATTCATGAGCGTAATCGTGGGATGGATGACCGGGTTGCCGTTCTGCAGGCTGGTCTGGAGTATATTCTTGGCCGCGCTCATCGTCGGATAGACATCGCGCACCTGCTCCAACACATAAGGGGTGTTCTGCGCCGGAACCGCCGCCAGGAACAACCCGCCTTTGAGTTTGTTAAAAATCCTGATTTTGCCAGGTTCAATCAGTCGAACGGCATACGGCAGCGTCGACGTCTCTGCAACAACAATGTCCTCGTCCCGCAGATCCAGTCCGGCGCCGTTTTTAAATTCAACACTGCCACCGCAGGAACTCGGGCACACGATCACGATTTGCCCTTGCTTGAGGTATGGCTTGCATGCTTCGGCAAAGGGTCTGGTGCTGTACGCCGGACCAACGGCATATATGATATCCGCCCCGTCCAGCGCTTTGTCGATCTCGTGTCCGGCAGAGACCACCGGCTGAAACCCTTCAAGTTCGCCCTCGCAGTGGATGCCGCCGTTGTTTTGGACAGCCTTGATACTCTCCGGGAATTGTTCAAAATCAAACAGACTGACCTGATGACCCTGGGCCGCACAGTCGAATGCAACGGCACAGCCCCCGTTTCCCGAGCCCAATACAGCGATGTTCATATTGTTACCCTTCAGCTTTTTTCGGTTCGAGTCGCGTTATTTTTTGCCCTTCGATTTTTTTCCCTTGGCCTTTTTGGGGTTTTTACCCTTACCTTTGGCTTTTTTTTTGGTTTTTTCTTTCTTTACCTTCTTTTCTTTTTCCTTTTTGGCCATGGTCGCCTCCTTTCGGCTTCCACTGTGTTTGGCAGTGGTTTAAGGTGACATTTTGGATAAGAATTCTGATTGATGATTTCCATCAGTGCTGTCCTGCTCGCATGAGCCCGCACGATGCGCATCGCGAGTCTCAGGCACCAACCATCAATCCATCTGGGATTACGTTAACACCCCATCAGTGGGTCAGAATCGATTGCAGGAAATATTTACCCCGATCGGTTTGGGGGTTGGTAAAAAAATCATTTGGAGGTGCGATCTCGATGATCTTTCCCTCATCCATAAAGACGACCCGGCTGGCCACCTCCCGCGCGAACCCCATCTCATGCGTAACCGCCATCATGGTCATCCCCTCTTTGGCCAGATCGCGCATGACGTCGAGGACTTCATGAATCATCTCCGGGTCCAGGGCCGATGTGGGCTCGTCAAAGAGCATGATTTTGGGCTTCATGGTCAAGCCGCGAGCGATCGCCACGCGCTGCTGTTGACCGCCCGAGAGCTGGGCCGGATAGTGATCGATGCGATCTGCCAAACCCACCCGGGTGAGCATCTCGCGACCGAGTTTTTCGGCCTCCGCTTTATTGAACCCTCTGACTTTGAGGGGCGCGATGGTTGTATTCTCCAGCGCCGTCATGTGTGGATAGAGGTTGAAGGATTGAAAGACAAACCCGATCTCCGCCCGAATCTTGGTCATGTTGGTCTTTTTGTCATGCACCGCCATGCCATCGACAACGAGCTCGCCTTCCTGGATGGGCTCCAGGCGGTTGATACAACGAATCAGGGTACTCTTGCCCGAACCACTCGGACCGCAGACCACGATGACCTCCCCCTTTTCAACCTCCAGATTGATGCTGTTCAGAACATGAAGTTCTCCGTACCATTTGTTTACATTCTTATAGGAAATCATGAACCTTTTCCCCTTTTGGTTTACGCCCTTTTCTACAACGACAATGTCTGTCTCACGTTAGAGCTTGGTAGATGCGACCGTCATCCGCCTTTCCAGGAAACCCGACAGATTGATCAACGGATAACAGATGGCGAAATATAAAAGCCCCACAAGGCCGAAAACCATTAGACCTTCCGGGATGCGTTGCACTGTCAGCCAGCCGACTCTGGTGATATCGACCACGCCGATGGCCGAGACCACGGATGAATCTTTGACCAAAAGAACATACTGTCCCACCAGAGGTGGCAAAATGGACCGTATGGCCTGGGGCAAAACAATAAATCGAAGCTGCAGGTAATTAGAGAGCCCGGATGCGGTGGCGGCTTCTCGCTGGCCTTTGGGCACGGCGAGGATACCGCTGGCGACGATCTCAGTGATGAAACTGGCCGTTAAATTGGTCAGCGCGATAACCGCTGCCGGAAAGGCCTCCAGTTCTATGCCGATACCGGGCAGAATAAAAAAGATGACAAAAATCTGCACCAGAAAGGGTGTGCCACGGATGAGATCCACCCACGCGCCGACGATCATGCGGGCAGGCTTGTTGCGGCTGGCCCGCATGATGCCCCCGAAGAAGCCGATGATGGTCCCGAAGACCAGGCTCAAACCGGCCACCGCGACGGTCATATAGAGCCCCTTGAGGAAGAACGGTAGACTGCGTATCAGTTCGTTAAAATAGAAACCCCACATAGTTTATCCTTCTTGTCTCAATGCGCTTCCCGAAAGATCAGTCGTTTTTCGGACCAACCCGAGAAAGCCTTGAGCATGTAATAAATAATCAGATAAAAAGCCGCTGTGGTCAGGAACCCTTCGGCAGGCGTGAATCGTTCCGATGTGAGCACTTGGCCGGCCCGCGTCAGCTCCATAATTGAGATCAATGAGAGCAGCGACGAGTCTTTTACCAGTATGATGGCCTGGCCCAGCATGGGCCGAATCGTGTTGCCCAGCGCCTGGGGTAGAATGATAAAACGCATGCGCTGAATATAGCTCAAGCCGGAGGCAATTCCGGCCTCGATCTGTCCGAAGTCAATGGCCTGAATCCCCGCCCTGATGATCTCAGCATAGTAGGCGCCGCTGTTCAAGGTAAGTGCAATAACACCGGTAAGCCATTCCGGAAGCATGATGCCCATCGACGGCAGACCGAAATAGAAAAAATAGAGCTGCGCCAGCAGTGGTGTAGAGCGGATGGTTTCGATATAGACCCCGGCAATGCTGCGCAGGATTCGGGATTGACTCAGTCGCATGGCACAGGCGATGATCCCCACCACAACCGCGCCAAACAGAGACAAACCAGACAGCCAAAGGGTGGCCGCAAAGCACTGCATGTACAGCGGCATATATTCCCAAATGATTCTAAAATTGAAGCCTTCAAGCATATCTTATACCCTTGTCAGCGGTTCGATTAAGGGAGGTGTGAGCCGGAGCAGCCAGCTCACACCGGATAAAATTTAATCCGCCCGCGAAGTAAAAGGTTGTTTAATGGTCCTTCTTCCAATCCAGAGAATTGACCCAGTAGTTCAAATTTTGTTCCAGCCGACCGTCCAGAGAGATGTGCAGGAAGAAAAGGTTGAGCCAGCTCTGTAGATCCGGGGAATCATAGCGCACGGCAAAGGCCAACGGCGATTTTGACAACTGCCCTTCTAAAATTCGGACGCTGTTGGGCGGAAAACTGGCTATCTGGCTGGTTGCTGCCGAGCCGTCGTTCACCCCGGCATCGGTATGCCCGGCAAGGACGGCATTGATCAAAAGCGGGCCACCGCCCTTGTAGGTCTTCAATTTAGCCTCTGGAAAAACCCTTTTTGCATCGTTTTCACCGGTTGAGCCCAAAAGAACGGCAAGTTTGGTCCCTGCTTTCTTCACATCTTCGAGTGTTTTGATCGGGCTATCCTGCTTTACGAACACCACACTGCCGGTGTACATATAAGGGTCGGTAAAACTGATTTTCATGGCCCGTTTCAGGGTCGGGGTCATATCGGCCGCCAGCATGTCGGCCTTTTTGGAGAGCAGAGCCGGGATCAGGCCGTCCCAGTCATAGTTGAGGTACTTGACTTTTACCCCCATCTCCTTGGCGATCATTTCAGTCAGTTCTACAGAACTACCGGTCCGCGCGCCATTTTTATCCACAAAACTGAACGGTGCGCCCTGGGTCTGGCAGGCGATACGGATTTCTCCTCTTTTTAAAATTTCGTCAAGGGTTCCTGCCGAAGCGATTCCCAAAAAACCGAGAATAAGAGCCAATGAAACTAGAATCGTAAAGACTTTAACTTTTTTCATTTTTTTCCTCCATTTTCCTTGTTGTTATGGGTGTTTAACCGCTATTCATTCATTTTTTTTTAAAACCGAATCACCTCCCTGTTGATTGCATTCATGTGCTTATTTACGGTGTTATGCTAAGCCTGAAACCGATATGTCGAAACCGGTAGTGTGGTGGACTGCCGAAGCGACTGGCGCTGCGACAATCGCGCGCCGGGCTGTACCAGACGCCGCCTCTCATCGCCCGGTAGGAGCCCTTTTTGGGTCCTTTCGGATTGATGACTTCATCGTCCGGGTAGGGCCCAAACCAGTCCTGGCACCACTCCTGGACATTACCGTGCATGTCATGTAGCCCCCAGGCATTGGGCTTTTTTCGAGCTACCGGCTGAATCATATTATTGGAGTTACCACAATACCAGCCGATAGGATCCAGGTTGGGGTCCCGGCCACAATTGAGTTCCGCAATGCTGCCGTTGGGAAAAGCGGTCGTGCTTCCCGCCCGGCAGGCATATTCCCATTCAGCCTCGGTCGGAAGCCTGTACTTACTGGTGCCTTCTTTCTGGTTGAGCTTCTGAATAAATTGTTGCGCATCTTCCCAGGAAACCTGTTCCACCGGGCAGCTGTCCCCACATCTTTTATGACTGGCAGGATTTTTGCCCATTAACGCTTTCCATTGTGCCTGGGTTACTTCGGTGGTCTGCAGATAGAAAGGATTTGTCAAATTTACTGCGTGTGGTATCTCACCTGAATACCGGCCGGGTTCACCTTCAGGGCTTCCCATCATAAATTTGCCGGGTTTAATCAGAACAAAATCCATCCCCAGGCTATTGGTGATCTTTTCCTGGGGTTGTTCGGCATAACCATTAAAAGCAAGGCATGCGATAACCATGATGAATTGAATTGGGATAATTAATTTTCTCATTGCCATATCCCCTTTGAGCATTTGATTATTAATGGCCAATTCACATTTCAGCCAAATTGAGACTGAAAAGGTATCTCACGATTTCTCGTTTAGATATCTTCCACACCTTTGGGCAGGCATAGCCAGTTATGTCTGGATTTCATAATAATAAAGGTTTCACTTCTAACCACATTTCCAATTTTAAGAATTGTCTTGGTGGTAAATCGATATAATTCGTCCTTTCCCTCTACACAAACAACCTCTGCGATAATATCGTAGCGCCCCGTGCTGACCCCTGCCCAGACCACATTGGGCAGTCCGGCTATTTTTTCCAATATTTGATCCATTTTTCCATGCGATTGGATACTCATCGCCACAAGAGCCGTTATCATTTTCGGATGTTGGTTCGGATCAACCAGACCTGCTACTTTAAATAAACCGCTTTTCTCGAGATCTTTAATCCTGCTACGTATGGTGGGGGCGGTTACCTTAAGGCGTTTTGACATTTCACCGATCGGCATTCGCCCGTTTTCTGTTAGCAGGCCAATGATATCATTATCCAATGTATCAAGATTAGCTTTATCCACAAAATCTCTCTATTTTTTATTTAAAATATTTTTTAAGCCAATTATATTGATTAAATAAAATTGTCAAGAAAAAATTTATTAAAATGAAAAAAATTTCTTGATTTTTTTTCTATCTTAATTTAGAAGGCACTAAATATAAATCGACCAGAGTGGTAACAGATATGGGCATTGCGTCCTGGAAAGCCAGGTTCCTTAAAATATTCAATCGCGGTGGTAATCAACACAGGCAAAATAACGGGCCGCAAGAGGTTAAAAGCTTCAAGGTCCAGCAGGAAAAAGAAGCCGCCTTCGACACCAGAGATCGCGGGATCCAATCGATACCGCTGGATCGTATTGTTGGCAGTGTCGGTCGATATCATGACTTTGACAATAGCTTCAGGTTTAAGCAAAATATTCCTTCCGAGCGGCTACAATGGATCAGGGAGGCTATGCGGGAAGGTCGACCTTTGAAGCCCGTGGCGCTTTTCCAAATCAAGGATGAATACTATGTTTCGGATGGCAACCACCGGATTTCAGCGGCCAAGGAGCTGGGCCACAACGAAATTTTGGCACGGATTGTCGAGTTTATCCCTTCCGAAGATACGTTAGATGGCTTTCTTTACCGTGAACGTGCAGAATTTGCAGATCACACGCAGCTGCCGGCTGACATTACGCTGACGGAGGTTAGTCAATACAACTTTTTGCTCGAGCAGATTTCTGATCATCGGGAATATCTAAAGCGCGAGCAAAGGCATCCGGTCGAATTCCAGGAAGCGGCATTGGACTGGTACCGGACAATTTATCGTCCGCTCGTTAAGATTATCAAACGGGGACGATTGGTTGATTTATTTCCCGAGCGCACCGTTGCCGATCTTTATGCCTATATTACGTTGCATCACTGGAAACAGAGCAGGAGACGCCAATACGGTGTTGGTATAAATAAGCTCATTGAGCAAAACATGGAGGCGTTTCGGAAAAAAATGACTGAATTAAAAAGCCCTGAATATCCGGAAATGAAACAGCGTATCACCTTTTTCATACTCATGAACCTTCAGACCAATAAAGAAACGAAACTTATCGAAAAAATCTATGCCCTCGAAGAAGTCAAAGAGATTTATTGGGTGCATGGAGATGTGGATGTGCTGGTGAAAGTGGAGCTGACACGCGACCTGATCAGTTCGGATGCTGAAGTCATTTCCCAGTTTGTGCATGAAAAGGTCCGTCAGCTGCAGGGAATCATCAGCACCAATACATTAATCCCCGGCTTTGCCAAGATAAAGGCGCCGCCCACCGATCGAAATAATTCTGGTGATTCCCAATGAGGGATCATATTCAATTTACAATATTCAATAATTTACGTTAACAATCCTTACCATCCCCAGTGTCCTATTGTCTTTAAGCCTGGTGTCATTCTGAAAACACCGAATCAATTCTTGGCATAGGGATTAAGTCTTCGTTTGACTTTTAATTTAAATAAGCCCTGAAATTATCGCAGCAGCGGTTCGATTTCGCGGGCCTTTGGGAATAGCCCATAGATACCGCCGGTGTGGATAAAGATGATGCGCTCTCCGAAGCAACCGGGATCACGTTTTAGCTCCTGAAGCATTCCAAAAAATGCTTTGCCGGTGTACACCGGATCCAGGAAAATTCCTTCGGTTCGAGCTAAATCACAAATCACGGAAAGCTCTTCAGGCCGAGATAATGCATATCCGCGGCCGACATAGCCATCAATAATGTTGATGTCACCTTCGCGGGAAAAATCTATTTCAAGTTGAAAATCCGAAATGGCATGCTCACAGATCTCTCCAATCACGCGCATAAAATAATCGTGATCGTCACAAACATTGACACTTACAACCCGCGCATTCAAATCAAAGATCTTGGTGCCCAATATCAAACCGGCACTTGTGCCGCCGGAGCCGGTGGCATTGATAATCGTGCTGTCTTTATGCGGCCCGCCCGGCAGGTTGGCGATATCATTGACGAGTTCTTCTATGCACCGTATATATCCCCAGGCGCCAAGGGCATTGGATGCGCCTTCGGGTATCATATACGGTTTTCGGCCTGCTGTTCTCAACGCTGTTGCTTCGCGCTCAAATATTTCATCGCGACTTTTGTATTCTGCGGGGGTGATCCAGACAATTTCAGCACCTGCCATCTGATCGAGCAAAATATTTGCTTCAGGAAAAGGTGGGTTCGAAGGGTCCTCTGTTCGTAAAAGCAACCGGCAGTTCATGCCCAGCATGGCGGCAGCAATCGCTGTCGCCCGACAATGGTTGGACTGCGCACCGCCACAGGTCAGAACGGTGTCCGCCTTTTGGGCGACGGCATCTGCGAGTACAAATTCGAGTTTGCGTATTTTGTTGCCTGAAAGCGCGCTGCCGGTGAGGTCGTCGCGTTTCATAAATAGGTCAACCCCAAGCTTGGCGCTCAAGCGCGGAAGCGGGTGCAGCGGCGTGGGCAATCGGGCCAAATGGATTTGGGGCGGATGGGTTACGCTGCATTCTTTCATGGTGGCAAGCTTTTAAAACCTTCAAAATTTCTATTATTCTATTAAATGATTCTGAGATGATTATAATAATGTTGGATCCATATAATAATATCTGCAATGAGTAAACCTTAAGGTTTGATAAACAACAGGACATATGAATTAATGCCAAATTAGGCCAAGGAGGTGAATCCGTGATTATCGGCGTTCCCAGAGAAATAAAGAAAAACGAGTATCGAGTTTCGATGACGCCGCCGGCTGTCGATGCGCTGGTTTCCAGAGGGCATCAAATCATAATAGAAACCCAGGCCGGTGCGGCCAGTGGTATATCCGACGAGGATTATACCTCAGCGGGGGCAAATCTGGCGACCGATGCCAAAACGGTTTACCAAGAAGCGGAAATGATTGTGAAGGTCAAGGAACTTTTCCCGCAGGAATTCGATCTCCTGAGAGAAGCACAAATCATTTTTGCCTACATTCATTCAGCCAATAACCCTGAAGAAACCCAGGCATTATTGGATAAAAAGGTAATTGCAATTGCCTATGAGGATATTGAAACCAATGACGGCCGGTGTCCCCTGCTTGCGCCCATGAGCGAAATCGCCGGTGAGGTTGGATTTCTTATGGGCGTCTACCATATGTTTACCACCAGCGGCGGTAGTGGAATTCTGGTCGGAGGCGCTGTGGGTTCCGATCCGGCTAAGGTGGCGATCCTTGGGGCCGGCAATGTCGGGCTTGGAGCGGCACGCTATGCCACTGGCCTGGGGTCGGATGTTACCCTGCTGGATATCGATTTAGAAAGATTAAGAGACGTTCGCCAAACAATGTTACCGCGGATAAAAACGGTCTATCTAAATGAATATAATGTCCAACAAATACTGCCGAAGGTCGATCTGTTGATTAATGCCGTCAAATGGCCGCCTCGGTCGGATGAACATATTGTGACCCGCGAAATGCTCAAACTGATGAAAACAGATTCGTTGATCGTGGATATATCCTGCGATCCCGCCGGAGCCATTGAAACCTGTGTGCCGACTTCGCATGACCAGCCGACTTACGTTGTCGACGGCATCCAACATTATTGTGTTGACAATTTACCTTCTGCCGTTGCGAAAACGGCGTCCGATGCTTTATCCAACACGAGTTTGCCGTATGTCCTAAAAATAGCGGAGAAAGGCTGGCTCAAGGCGATTAAAGAGGACATCGCTCTGCGCAGGGGTCTGGGGTTCGCCTTCGGTCATTTAACATTCAAGCCAACGGCCACCGCCCAGAGCAGAGCCTATACATCTGCTGAAGAGATTATCGAAATGCTGGAATAAGAGACGGTTAACGGCAAACTAGTGTACCGTCCCAGAAATAATTTACAA
>JAHEIW010000079.1:0-2644 GCA_024639185.1 Deltaproteobacteria bacterium
AGCACCGGCGTGACCTGATTGACCTGTTTATCGGTGCACTGGGCCGAGAGAATGGTCGCCACCAGAAGTTGAAACGGATTTTGGTAAAACAACTGGGTTTCAACCTCGGGATAAATCTTTTTCAATGTCCTGCGAATTTTATCGGCACGCGGTTTTAACTGCATATAAAATAGTCCGTGGTTCGTTGTCCGTGGTTAGTTGCAAAAACAGCATTTTTACCCTATCTTAAAAAAGATGCTTAACGGATCTGTTTAGGCGTGGGATATACGCCGCTTTTACAAACGCAGTCAAGACAGAAAAATTTCAGACAGGCACAACCAACCACGGACAACGAACAACCAACAGCGTATTAATGAATCATCACTAAACAAATATGAAAAACCACTCGATAGGCTATGAATACAAAAAGGCAAAACATACGCGCTTTAGGTTTATGCTCGGGGGGGTTGGACAGTACCCTGGCCGGTTTGGTGCTGCGTGACCAGGGAATAGATGTCGAATGGATCAGCTTTGAAACGCCTTTTTTTACGGCAGCCAAGGCCCGAAAAGCCTCTGAGAACACCGGCATCTCCCTGACAATCAAACCGATTTATCCGGTTTACATAAAAATGCTCAGAAATCCACCGGCCGGATATGGCAAACAGATGAATCCCTGCATGGATTGTCATGCGCTGATGTTCAAAATGGCCGGCGAGATGATGAAGGCAAACAATTTTGATTTTCTGTTTAGCGGAGAGGTCCTCGGGCAGCGTCCCATGTCCCAGAACAAATCTTCCCTGATGTATGTGGCCAAGCACTCTGGCTTCAAGGAGTATATTCTGCGACCGTTGAGCGCCAAAAAGCTGCCGGAAACCATTCCGGAAAAAGAGGGCTGGGTTGACCGCGATCGTCTGCTCGACATCGCAGGTCGTGGCCGCAAGCGGCAAATTGCGCTGGCCTCAAAATACGGTATCACCGACTACCCCGCCCCGGCCGGTGGCTGTCTGCTGACCGATGTCGGTTACTCTCGCCGGCTAAAGGACCTGTTTGATCATCAGGACACGTGCACCGAAGAAGAATTGCACCTGTTAAAGTACGGCCGTCACTTTCGATTAAACCGGGACACCAAACTGATTGTCGGGCGCACCGAAAAGGATAACGAAAATATTTTAAAATATCACGATCCGAAAACCGATACGATCATTGATGTCAAAGACCACCCCAGCCCGATTGCACTGGTCCCTCATGGCGGTAACAGAGAAACGATTTATCTGGCCAGCGCCATTTGTGTCGGCTACAGCAAAGCTTCCAACCTGACGCCCATTGATGTGGTTGTCAAAAGCCCTTCCGGCAAGCAAACCCTCGAGGTCATCGGTATTCCCACCGCCGACTTCAAAAAACTACTGATATAGGTTTCAGGTGTCGGGTGTCAGGTGTCAGGTGTCAGGGCACTATTTGTCATGCCGCAAATTAAACTTCTCATCGACAGCTTCTATTCCTCAGCCTTCAAAGATCGCAGATAGGCGCTCCGCGCCAGAGACTGACACCTGACACCTGAGCACTGCCGCCTATGGCCGCAGGCCATGAGCGGCCAACTGCCCGCAGGCGGCCGAGATATCCCTTCCTTTGCTGCGCCGAATCATAACCGTGTAATTTTTCGCTATCAGAATATCCTGAAATCGTAGAATGGCATCTTCAGACGGCCGCTGATACGCGCATCCGGGGTGGGGATTAAACGGAATCAGATTGATTTTTGATTTGATGGGCCGCAACAGCTTGGCCAGCCGGTGGGCATCATCGGCGGAGTCGTTGACATCTTTTAGGAGGACATATTCAATAGTGATGCGACGCCCGCCGCGCAGCGGAAAGTGCCGGCAGGCTTCAAGCAGTTTTGCGATCGGGTATTTGCGGTTGATCGGCATCAGGCGGCTGCGGGTATCGTTATCGGCGGCATTGAGCGAAACGGCCAGATTGGCACGGGTATCGCGGCCCAGATCGGCCAGACGGGATGCCAGGCCGGCAGTTGACACAGTCACCCGTCGGCCGGCAAAGGCAAAGCCAAACTCTCCATCAGTGATGATCTGGATTGCGGCGACCAGATTGCGATAATTGGCCAGCGGCTCGCCCATGCCCATAAATACCAGGTTCGTCAGGGATTTGGGGTCTTTGATGTCATTTTTGATATCACGTACCTGGGAAACAATTTCGGCCATGCTTAAATTACGCTGCATCCCCATTTTAGCGGTCAAACAAAAACCACAGCCCTGCGCACAGCCCACCTGACTTGAAAGGCACAGGGTATAATGATCACGCTCCGGTATCAGGACACTTTCAATGCGCTTGCCATCTTTAAGCTGAAACACATATTTGCGTGTGCCGTCTTTGGAAGTAGCGATGTGATCGATGGTCAGGCGATCGATCGTAAAATGATCGGACAGACGCGCCCGCATATCTTTGGATAAATTCGTCATCTGCTCAAATAAATCCGTCTGCCGCGTATAAAGCCATTTTAAAATCTGATCCGCCCGATACGACTCAACACCCTGATCGTCCAGCCAGGAAATGAGTTCATCCCGATCCAGTTCAAGTATGTTCTGTTTTTTAATATCCAACATAATCTTAAAAACCCAAAAAAGCCTTTCATCTTTTTTCATCCAAAATCCAG